>JAYUZK010000292.1:0-15040 GCA_043751835.1 Gemmatimonadota bacterium
CTTTCAGGCCCTCAAGACCCGGCTCAGTTGGGAGGCGGTCCGGGTTCTTGACCGGGAGGCCCCGGATGGACCCGCCCCCCCGGTCCCCGGCGCTGGCGAGAGCCGTCCCGGACCCTGCCCGACCTGCGGCCCGCGCCCCGAGGCGGATGCCCGGTTCTGTTCCCGGTGCGGCGGACGGCTCGCAGCCCGGGCCGCCTAACGCTCCGGGCCGCCGCCCCGGAGCCTCCCCAACAGCTTCCTGAACGCCGAAACCGGAGGCGGGGCCGGCTTCGGCAGGCCGCTCCCGGCCCCGCCGAGCGCCTCGGCCATCGCGGCGGCGGTCGGAAACCGAGCCGAAGGCTCCTTGGCCAGCGCTCTGATCGCCACCGCCTCCACCGCCGCCGGCACCCCTGGCCGGAGGGCCCGAAGTGAAGGCGGCGATTCGACCAGGTGCATCTGCATCACCCTCGCGGCGGCAGGCGCGACGAACGGTGGCTGCCCGCCCAGCAACTCGAACAGCAAACATCCGAGACCATAGACGTCGCTCCGGAAGTCAAGCGGAGCCCCGCTGATCAGCTCCGGGCTCATATACGCCGGCGTGCCCAGCGGCAGGCCCGCCGCGGTGATCCGGGCCTGGCCCAGGTCGTGGAGTGCCCGGGCGATCCCGAAATCCACCAGCATGGGCCGGTCGCCCGCCATCAGGACGTTTTCCGGCTTGAGGTCGCGATGCACCAGGCCCTGCTCGTGAGCGTACTGAAGCGCCAGAGCCAGCTGCCGGACCAGATCGACCGCGAGGGGGACCGGCAGGAACTTCTCCCACGTCAACCGCTCCCGAAGCGATTCACCCTCGATCAGCGGCATGACGTAGTAGACCAGACCGTCACCGGTGCCGGAGTCGAGCAGCCGCACGATGTTGGGATGCTCCAGGCTCGCGGTGAACTGGATCTCGCGGAGGAACCGCTCCGCCGTCTGGGCGGTGGTGAGTTCGGGCTGGAGCAGCTTGACCGCGACGGTGGCGCCGTCACTTGCCCGGATCGCGCGGTAGATCGTCGCCATTCCGCCGCGGCCGAGCGGTTGTTCGATCCGGTACCGGCCGCCGATCGCGGATTGCAGTCGCTGGAGGAGGATCCCGGGGTCGGCCATGGGCGTCTCCGTCAGTCGCCGGTGCGGTTCAAGCCGGCGTCGTCGATCATCAGGTCGTGGATATGCCGCTGCCCGACCGTCGGCTCGATCCGGCGGTAGCGGCCATCGGGTCCCAGGTCCCACGCCGCCGGCTCGGCCAGGAGCCGATCGAGAATGTGGCCCAGTCGGGCTTGGAGGTCGCCGCGTGCCACCGGACAGATCACCTCGACTCGGCGGCGCAGATTCCTCGGGCGGAGATCGGCCGAGCCGATGAGATAGTCATCGAGCCCGCCGTTCCTGAAATGGAAGATCCGCGGATGCTCGAGGAACCTGCCTAACACGCTCCGCACCCTGATCCGGTCCGAGAGCCCGGGCACCCCGGGCCGAAGGAGACACAGTCCCCGAACCACCAGATCGACCGGCACACCCGCCGCCGAGGCCTTGTAGAAGGCCCGGATCAACTCAGGATCCTCGAGACCGTTGATCTGGATCCGGATTCCCGCCGGCCGGCCGGCCGTCGCATGCTCGATCTCCCGGTCGATCCGGCTCAGGAATCCCGGGATGGTACCGAGCGGCGACACGAGGAGCCGGCGGGTGGCTCCACCGGGCGTCGACGTCGACCCGGTCAGCTGGTTGAAAACATCTCCGAGATCACTGGTGATGTCCGGGTCTGAGGTAAAGAGCCCGACATCGGTGTAAAACCCGGCCGTCGCGGCGTTGTAGTTGCCGGTCGCGATATGGCCGTACCGTCGTACGCCGGCCGGGGTCTGCCGGATCACCAACGCGATTTTCGCGTGGATCTTCAGGCCCGCCAGGCCATAGACCACCTGGGCGCCGGCCTCCTCCAGCCGCTTTACCCACCGGGCGTTGTGCACTTCATCGAACCGGGCCTTGAGTTCCACGAACAGCGAGACATCCTTGCCCCGTTCCGCCGCCGCCACCAGGGCATCGACCACCGGAGATCGCTCGCCGGTCCGGTAGAGCGTCATCTTGATGGCGGCCACCTCCGGGTCGGCGGCCGCCTCTTCGAGAAAGCGCACCACGGTGGAACGGAAATCGTCGAACGGATGATGGACGAGCTGATCGCCATCGTCGATCAAACGGAACAGGGAGTCGGCGCCGGCGAACGGATCGGCGGGCCGGAAGGCCGGGTAGTTGTCCGCCGGAGGAAGCCGGCCAGCCAGATCCCGAAGACAGGTGAGATCGAGCCAGCCGTCGCCTTCGTAGACATCGCCGGGCGACAGCGTCACCGGCGACCCGGTACGCTCGAATCGAAGCTCGCGCAACAGCATCTCGCGGAGCAGGGCCGGCATCCCCCCCTCGAGTTCGAGGCGGACCGGCGCGTTGACCGGGCGACGGCGGACTTCTTCCTCGATCGCCTGGAGCAGATCACCCGCATCCTCTTCGTTGACGTCGAGTGCGGCGGTGCGGGTCACTCGGAAGAGCCAGGCCTCCTCCACCGGACGCTCCGGATAGAAGGCCTGGAGGTTGGCCCGGATCACATCCTCGAGCCGGATCAGATCGGTGCTCCCCGGCACCGCCACGAATCGCGAGAGCCGCGCCGGGATCGCGAGATAGGCGAAGTGCACCGGCCCGGTGTGAACGTCCCGCACCAGGACCGCGAAGGACAGGGCCCCATGAGGGATGATGGGGAACGGATGACCCGGCGACTGCGACACGGCCCGCGGCGTCAGCAGCGGAAACAGTTCCTGCTGGAAATATCGGATCAGATCGGCTCGGGTAACCGGATCAAGTTCGTTCCAGGTTCGGAGCCGGATCCCCCGCCCCCGAGCCAAGGCGAGGCACTCGCCCGCGGACCGGATCTGCCGCTCCGCCAGCCCGGGGACCCGGGCCGCGATCGCCTCAAGTTCCTCGGCCGGTGTGAGCCCATCAAATCCGGTTTCGCCCCCGCCACCGGCCGCCGCCGATTTGAGCGCGCCGACCCGGACCGAGAAGAACTCGTCGGCGTTGCTGGCGAAGATGGCGAGGTAGCGGAGCCGCTCGGCCAGCGGCACGGTCCGAGCCTCCGCCAGCTCGAGGACCCGCTCGTTGAAGGCGAGCTGGCTCAGCTCCACGTTGAGGAACCGGTCCCGGTCCCGTTCGGCCACCGCCCGACGGGGCATCTCGGGCACGCGGGGCCCGCCGACCGAGCGGGCGACCGGCGCCTCGACCTCGGCCCGAAGGTCGCTCCGGGCGGCGAGCGCGAGGGCGCCTAACGTTTCCGGCGACCGGAAGGCCGGCGTGCCGACCTGCTCCAACGCGTTCCGCAACGGAAGCCAGGTCACGTCCTCACGGCCACCCTGACTGCGGCTCCGGATCTTCCGGGCCACCCACACCTCGAGCAGCGGCCATTCGCCGAACCCGGCGGTCTGCCCCAACTGCTTGAGGTCGCCGACCGTCGAACCGAACAGTTGGGACAGGAGATGGCGGCAGGCCTCTTCGCCGCTCCCCTGTTCCGCCGGCAGCCTCAGGCCGTCCCGGTCGGGGACGAACGCCACGGAATCCTGGTCGAAGGCAAACAGCACGATCCCTCGCTGGCTCGACAGCTGACGCGCGGTCGCTTCGGCCGCCAGGTCGCGGAGCAAGCCGAGCGCCCGCTCCGAGGGCGGCGCCACCAAGGGCCGGAGGTCGTGGCCTCGCTCCAGCGCCGCCGCGATCTCGTCGAGATGAGGGCCACCAGGGCCCAGCCGACGAACTTGGATCTCTTCGAAGGTCCGGGCCAGTCCGCTCAGGCGGACCGTGCAGCTGTCGTAGAGGAACGCAAACCGCGCCGACCGGCGGACAAACCCAGCCTCGACCAGGCGGGTCCATCGCTCCGTTTCGATCTCGATCCGGGGCCTGAGCAACGACGGGTCGACCAGACCTCGAAGCCGCCGGGCCGGCTCGCTGGTCCCCTCAAGCGCACGCCGGGGGTCGAGATCCGAAACCGCCGCCTCCCATCGCTCCGGCGGCCGGTCGGCCCCGCCGGCCAGCATCAGACTGAGCAACCGGGTGTCATCGGCCCGGACCCGGAGCCGGCAGCTCGCGCCTCGGCCGCCTAACGTATCATCGGGAGTGTCGAGGAAGAGATCACGGTGAAAGCTCCGCGCGGCCGCAGTCGAGGCGAGCCCGAGCGGCAGTGGCAGTTCGATCAGGCGCCGGAGCGCGTCCGGTCCGGCAACGGCGCACCGGAACTGGGAGAGTGGCGCCACGCCCGATCAGCCGCCGTGGATGGTGATCATGGGTCTTGAATCTAGACCAGACAGGCGTAGGCCGTCACGGTACCCGGACCCCGACCGTCCCCGATCGCGATCCCTTCGAAGTCGCCCTTGACCCGCTCTGGACATGGAGGTGTTGGAATAGCCTCTTCCCCTCGGTGCTCGCCGCCCGGATCGGGTTGGCGGCTTTGACCCATGGAACAGCGCCATGATCCAACTCAAAACATGCGCGGGGCCGGGGCCGGAGCCAAGGCCTGAATGGGAAGGGGCGTCAGGGGTAGGCGTTCTTCGGGTGTCGTTGCGCAGTACACCGATAACCGCCTCATATGGAGAATCCGTGGTCGCCCTGCTGATGACCCTGGCCCTCGCGTCGGCACCAATTGCACCCGACACGCTCGGGAACCGCGCCGATCTCCCCCGCCGGATGGACGGCAGCGTCGACCTGGGCCGGATCTTCGCGCCGGTGCCATTTGGGAACGACACACTGCTTCCCCGCCGGAAGGCCACGGCCATCGAGTACAGTGACGGCTATCACAAACGACTCGCCCTCCATCGAGCGCTCAGTTGGGCGATGATCCCGCTCTTCATCGGTTCGTTCGTGACCGGCGATCGACTGCTCAAGGACGGCGCCAACGCGCCCGATTGGGCCCGCAGACTCCACAGTCCCTTCGCCACCGGCACCGCGATCGTCTTCACGGCCAACACCATCACCGGCATCCTGAATTTGATCGAGAGCAACAAGGATCCGAACGGACGGACCAAGCGGTGGATTCATGCCGTCGCCATGATCGCCGCCGACGCCGGTTTCACCTATTCGGGCACCAAGCTTGCTGCCGACGCCCGGTCCGATCCGGCCCTCCGGAACCGCCACCGCAACGTGGCGCTCGCGTCGATGGCGATTTCGGTGGCCAGCTGGACGTCCATGATCCTTCTGAGGTGAGTGATCCGATGGCCGAAGACAGCAATTGCATCGGTGGGTGCGACCACGACGACGACCGGCGGGAGTTTCTCCGCCGGGTCGCCCTCTTGGCCGGCGCCGCATGGGCGGGCCTTGGCCTGTCCCCGCGCGAAGCCGTCGCGATGCCGCTGGCCCGCATCTGGGGTGAACGGCGGACCAGCGGGAAGAAGGAAGTCAGCTATCCCGTCCCGGCAATCGACGGTGCCCACATCGACACGGACACCCAGGTGATTCTGGTCCGTCATCAGGGGTTCATCTACGCCTTCGCGCTTTCCTGCCCGCATCAGAACACTGCGCTCCGGTGGCTCGACCAGGAGCAGCGGTTTCAGTGCCCCAAGCACAAGTCGCGCTACCAGGCGGACGGCACCTACATCACGGGGCGCGCCACCCGGAACATGGACCGGCTCCCGATCCGCCTCGACGGGAAGAACGTGCTGGTCGACGCCGACCACGTCTTCGAAAGCGACAAGGACGGCGCTGGCTGGTCCCAGGCCGCCGTGAAAATCACCTGATCCGGAGAACGACTCATGTGCGATGGACCCTGCCGCAATGATCTTCGGGATCCGGCCCGCCGCGACCTGCTGGCCCGGGCCGGCTTGGCCGCGATCGGCAGTCTGCTGCTCAGCTCGTGCGGCGCGCTGGTCGACGCCTTCGGGCCTGGCACGGACCAACTGTCGGGCGCTCTGGCAATCGACCTGGCCGACTACCCCGCCCTCGCCGACGTCGGCGGAGCGGCACTCCTCAGGAACGTGCCCGTCCCGATGGCCGCCGTCCGCGACACGGCCACGGCGTTCATTGTCTTCTCGCGCCGTTGCCCCCACCAGGGCTCCACCATCGGGCTCGTCGCGAGCGGGTTCCTCTGTCCCAATCACGGGGCCGTGTTCGACAAGCAGGGGACCAATACCGGCGGATTCCGGACCGGGTCGCTCCGGCGATACGCCTCGACCTACAACCAGGCGACCAACATCCTGACCGTCGGCTGACCCCTGCGAGAAATTTCGATGAAGACCAAACTTGCCGCACTCGACTGAGGTGTACCTCACTCAGTTCGACAGCCAGATCGTCATCGAACAGAAAATGGGTGACCAGTCGCGGATCCTGACCTACTACCTCGACGGCCGCGAGAGCAAGAACGCCGGGATGCGAGGGAACGAGATGACCATCACGACCAAGGAGACCCGGACGCTGAGTGAGGAGCATCAATTCGGCCCGCGGCGAGATGACCCGAAAGGCGGTCGACGAGAAGGCCTGAAACGCCGAAAGGGAGGTCCCGTTTGGGACCTCCCCCTCGAAGAGCCAGCGGTCGGGATTGAACCGACGACCGCTCGATTACGAATCGAGTGCTCTACCACTGAGCTACGCTGGCGAGCCTCGCCTTCAGTGCCCTGGCGCGGACTCGAACCGCGATGCCTTACGGCACTACCCCCTCAAGATAGCGTGTCTACCAATTTCACCACCAGGGCGAGGGCAACAGTATACTCTGCTTGCAGTTATCGGTCAATTCTTCGGTCTACAGGAGAAACATCGCCGCCCCGGCTGCCGCCATCAGCACCGTGGTGACCAGCACCGCCCACCAACCCAGTCGTGAACTCGGCTGGCCCAACATCAGCCGCCGGTCGCTCGCGATCACCAACACCCCAGTGAGCAGAAAGGGCGCCAGCAGGCCGTTCAGAACGGCCGCCCAGTACAGAGTGTGGACTGGCTGCAGGTCGAGGAAGTCCATCCCGACCCCGGCCGCCGTCGAGACGATCACCACCGCGTAGAAAGCGGGCGCGTCCCTGAGATGGTGATCCAGCCCTTCCTTCCATCCGAACATTTCGGCCAACGCATAGGCGGCTGACCCGGTCAGAGTCGGAATCGCGAGCAATCCGACGCCAAGAATCCCGACCGAGTAGAGGACCGCGGCCATGTTGCCGGCGATCGGCCGAAGGGCGTCCGCCGCTTCCCTGGTCGACCCAATGTGAGTTTCCCCATGAGCGTTCAGGGTAAGAGCGCACGTCAGGATCACGAAGAACATCACCAGGTTGGAAAAGAACGTCCCGACTCCGACGTCGAACTTGCGCTTGAGAATTTCTCGCGACGTCGCCCCCTGACGCGAGGCCACGGTCAACTTGCCGGCCGACCGTTCCTCCTCGACCTCCTGCGACGCCTGCCAGAAGAACAGATAGGGGCTGATCGTCGTCCCGAGAATGGCCACCAGGGTAGCCCAGGCCTCCCGGCCCCGCGGCATCGTGGGCCAGAGCGCCGCCCTAGCCACCCGGTGCCAATCGGGCTTGAGCTGAATGCCGGCGATCACGTAGGTAAACAGGACCACGGCGAGCCACTTGAGCACCCCGGCGATCTGCCCATACCGGAACCGGACCGTCGCCCACGCGATCCCGGCCCCGAAGGCGATCACCCAGAGATGGGAATTCACCGAGGAAAACGTTTCGGCCGCGTCGGCCATCGCGGCCAGATCGGCGCCCACGTTGATCGTGTTGGCGATGAACAGCATCGCCACGAAACCGAGCAGAATCGACCGCGGGAAGCGCTCCCGGAGGTTCCCGATCAGGCCGCGCCCCGTCACCATGCCGACGCGGGCACACATGTTCTGGACCGCCGCCATGAGCGGCCATGTAAGGCAGGCGGTCCAGAGAAAGCCAAAACCGAACTGTGCGCCCGCGATCGAGTAGGTCGCAATCCCGGACGGGTCGTCATCGGCGGCCCCGGCGACGACGCCGGGGCCCAACGCGCCCGCGAGTTCCCGCGGCCTGAGCGGCCCCTCCACGTCCGTCTTCTCGATCTCGCTCAGCGCCATGGAGCAAGCTAGCCTCCGCCACGAGGGGCTGGCAACCAGCTTCAACGCCCTGCAACGGCGGTGCGTAACCCCGGTGTCGTGCTGGAAGGGCGACGGAGTCTCAACCCAAATCGATGGCTTGTCCAGCGGGACCGGTGCCGCGGTCTTCTCTGTTTGAGGACGACGACCAGGAGCCCTGAGCCGGTGATCAGTTGGGGGAAAGCCGCTTCATGAACCCGAAGGTGAAGTCGGTGGTGGATTGCGAGAACGGATCGATCGAGCGGGCCCGAACCTCGAAACGCGCCCCATAATGCTCGCCGAGGTTGATCCGGACACCGGCGGCCGCATGGAGAGTTCCGTATGTCGTGCCGCGACCTGAGAGATACTCGGAGAAGCCCGCGCCGACCCCCGCGTACGGGCGAACCGCTCCATGGGGCGGCTCAACCTGCAAACTGATCTCCGGCTGAAGATAGGAAATCCGGTCGTCAAACGTTGAGCGGCCCCGGAAGACCCCAATCGACGGCTCCACCACGAAGATTCGACCCGAGGGCACCCCGAACCGGAGGGCCGCCGCGAAGCCGGTCCCTCGGGCAGCCAGGTGGTACTGGCTGGGTCCGGCCATCAAGCTGACTGACGGGAACCGGTCCCGGCGACGGCCCAAGTCGCCCTGGGCTTGCCCCAGCGTTGCCAAACTGAGCAGCAGCGCAGGAGCCAATGCAATCGAGCCCAACCTCACTGGCGGCTCAGAATGATGGTGAATTGACCCTGGCGGTTCGGGTCCTGCAGGGTGAGATAGGCCCGCAGCTCCGGAGGGGCCGCCGTGAAGATCAGCCCGCTAAGATAGCTCCCGACCGTGGGCTTGAGCTGAACGTGATCATTGACCAGGGTGTACGTCCCGGCCAGATCATCATCCACCGGAACCGTCTGGACGCCCGCGATCACCGGGACGACGACCCGACCGGTCAACTTGCCTGCCGCCGCAAGCTCGACCACGGCTGAGGCTCCCTTGGCAAGCATATTGGTGGTGGCGCCGTTGATGGTGACGGACATGGTGGTCGCCCGGTAGCTCCCGGCGAGATCAGCCGGCGCCAAGGGAGAACTCGCGCATCCCAGACCCAGCAAGGCCGTCATGGTCCAACGGGTGACACGTCCCGGCATCGAAGGCTCCTCAAAAGACGGAAGCCGCCCCAAGGGGAGCGGCCTTTAGAGATAGAGGGTGCGACGGTAGGACGGAAGCCCGGGTCTTGTCGGAGACGCGTGGTTGTTGGATTCTGGCTCCCGCCCTGCCGCCGCACCTTGTTTCAGCTTACCGGCCCGACGACTGCAGGGTCAGAGCTACCCCAATGGTCAGAACCCGGTCGTGCAGCGCAGGCTCGAGGGCCAGGAGTCCATTCCTTGACTGCGACCGGTGCTGCAGGATGTCGATCGTTGGGGTGATGGCGAGGCTCCGGTTCAGTTTGATCTCGTAGCCGGCGCCCAGGGTGTAGCCAAAGCCGTCTTCGTGGAGATCTCCGCCTCCCCCCCCAACGCTCTCGCCGCTCCGGGTGAGCCCCATGCCACCCTTGAAGAAAAGCCCGGCCCGCCGCGAGGGATAGTACTGTCCAACCAGCATCAGGCCGCCGAGGTAACTAGTGACGTTTTCCTGGGCCTGCGAGTCATAGTGGCGATCGACCCACCCGGCCACCTCGGCCCCCAGCCGAAAGTACTGACTGACCGTCCCTCCCATGCGCAACGAGAAGGCTGGCTTCGTGAGGCCTGGGCTGTAGGACCGTGTATCGTCGAACCTGAAGGACTCGGTTCCGGCGCCGACGCCGAGGTTGACCCAGAACCCCCTTCGCTCGTCTGAGGAGCTGACATCGACCAGCCCGCGACGGCGCTGGGCGTCTGCGCTCCCCGCGATTGAGGCGGCGAGCAGCAAGGAAAGCGATGCCAAGGCAATTGTGTGACGCATGGTGGTTCCCCTCAGGTGTGTCGACGACGGGGTAACTCGTTGACGGGCCCGCTGAAAGCAAGGGGCGGGCCGTTTTCCGGCCAGCCTTGTTATCTTGTTCAGCGAAAACAGGTTAGGCGGCCAAGCGGAAGCCAGAGAGCGGACGATGACGGAGCGTGCTGTGTCCACCTTTGCTGACACTCGGATGTCTCCAGGCCGGAAAGCACTTCTCCTCCTGACGATCGTGATCTCATTGGCCGCCGACGGCCTCGGCGGGTGGCAATTGAGTCGAATGTCAACTCGTCGAGCGTGGAATGCCGCGGCCATGACGGAGGTCGACCGGCCCGAGGCCGACCTCCGAACGGAGAGCCTTGGGGCCGGCGCCAATTACCGGCGAGTTCGGCTCGCGGGGCAATACGACTTCGACCATGAGATCGTCCTGCGGGGCCGGTTGTTGCGAGGAACACCCGGGATCCATGTCATCACGCCCTTGAGGATCCCGGGCCGGGACACCGCGGTCTTGGTTCATCGCGGCTTCGTGCCCACGCCTGACGCTGGCCTGCCGGCGTCCAGGACCGGGTTCGCCGAGACCGACTCCATCGATTTCAAGGGCTTTGCGCTCACGATGCCGGATGAGGGGGATGGCCGGCCACTCGGAAGGGCCGGTGCCCTGACCTGGCACCGGCTCGATCTGACCGCCCTCCGTCGCCAGTTCCCCTATCCCCTCGCCCCGTACTACGTGATTGTCGCGGCGGACTCGGTCCGCACCCGGGAGCACACCCTGAAGGGGCATTCGCTGCCAATCCGGATCGAGCCGCCTCCGCTCGACGACGGGCCGCACCTGTCCTATGCGATCCAATGGTTCATGATCGGCGGCGCCGCCCTGGGCTTCGGGCTCTTCGTCGTCCGCCGGAAGCCCGGTCCCTCAGTCGTCCCGAACTGACCGGCGGGACTCGGCCCCGCGAAACGGATGTATGGCCACGAGTTCCGGCCGAAGCACGAACTCGGGGCAGATTGTCCGGTCAAACTCGTAGGGACCGCCGGTCTCCGAATCCGTCCAGGGGAACCCGCGGCAGACCACCGGATAGAACGGCCTCGCGTGAATTTCGCAACCACCGCTGACGAAGAAGACACAGCGTCCCTGGCGAACCCGGGTCCGCCATTCACCCCAGCGGGTCCGATAGACCTTGCCTTCACCCAACTCGGCGATGATCGCGGCCGCTTCGTCGTCGCTGACCGTGGCGCCGTAAGCGCAGCAAGCCGCGTTATGGGGGCACGGGAAACAGGGTAGTTTGGGAAATGGGGTATCGGCCATGTGGCCACGATCATAAACACGACCGGCGGCTCCTGAAAGGTGAATCGATGACTGACCGAGCCGGTGCCACCGACTTCTTCAGCGGGGGTCGTCCCGCCTCGGAAATCCGAGATCAGCTTGCCAGAGCCCGATCCAGCCAGGCGACGTGGAAGGACCGGCGCAACCTGACCGTCGAGGGCGTCAATGCAGGCAGGGTTCGCGCCGCCGAGGCGCCTGCGATCTACACCGTCTGAGCCCGGAGCGACGGCCCGGACCGGGGCGGCCGCGCCCCACAACGATTTGGCAATTCCGGATGGGCGCGGCTATGCTAGGTGTCTGCCGCGTCCGTAGCTCAATTGGATAGAGCATCAGACTTCGGATCTGAGGGTTGGGGGTTCGAGTCCCTCCGGGCGCATCTCATCACCAACCAGGTCGGCCATCTTGACGCCGGCCGGATCCACCGAGTCCACCGTGCCGCCGATCGAAGCCGCCCGCCGCTACTACTCCGACTCCTATGCCACGACCTTCGCGAGCCGGGTCATCGAAGTAACCGCGATCGGCAACCGGCCGGCGGCGGTCCTCGAGGAATCCTTCTTCTATCCGACGTCCGGCGGTCAGCCCTTCGACGGCGGAACCCTCGGCGACCGGCGGGTGATCGATGTCCTCATCCGTGAGACCGACCATGCGGTCGTCCATGTGCTCGATGGCCCCCTGGCCGTGGGACCGGTGGAGGGACGGATCGAATGGCCCCGCCGGATCGATCACATGCAGCAGCACACCGGCCAGCACGTCCTCTCCCAGGCCATGATCCGGGTCGCCGACGCCGCCACGATCGGATTCCACCTCGGCACCGCCTACGTCAGCATCGATCTTGACGCGGCCGATCTCGACGAGCGTCGGCGGGACGAGGCCTTCGCGATGGCAAACGAGGTGGTGAGTCGGGATGTCGCGGTGAAGGCGTGGTTCCCGACGGCCGAGGAGTTGGCGGCGATCTCCCTGCGGAAAGCCCCCGAGGTCGAAGGCGCGCTCCGGGTCGTCGCGATCGGCGACTTCGACGTCTCAGCCTGCGGCGGCACCCACGTGGCCCGAACCGGCGAGGTCGGGCTGATCCATTGCCTCAAGACCGAGCGGCTGACGCGGGGAACCCGGGTTCACTTCCTCGCCGGCGGACGGGCGCGCCGGGACTACAGCGAGAAGCAGGCGATCGTGAGCCGACTTTCGGCCGCGCTCAGTTGCGCCGTAGCGGACCTTCCGGCCTCGTTCGACCGGATCCAGGCCGAGCTCGTTGCACTTCGCCGCGAACTCGCCCGTCACGAGGAAGACGCCCTCGACCGAGAGGCGGGCCGCCTGGCCGAAGCCGCCTCCGGCCCGAGCGGGCGGCAGATCGTGAGGCAGTTTCTTCCGGGCCGCAGTGTCGACGCGATCAAGGGCCTGGCCCTCCGGCTCACCGCCGTGGCAGGACGAATCGCGCTGCTCGCCACGACGGGTGAGCGGACCCAGTTCGTCTTCGCGCGCTCGGACGACGTCACTGCCGACCTGAAGCGCGCGCTCGATCAGGCACTCGCTGCGATCGGCGGTGGCAAGGGCGGTGGAACGCGCGTGGTCCAGGGTGGCGGGGCCGCGGCCGCGCCGGAGACCGTGGAGCGCGCCCTCGACCTCGCCCGGGCGGCGATCGAGACGTGACGATGACGTCGCGCCGAACCGTGATCATGGCAGGCGCCGCGGCGGTGGCGCTGCTGATTGCCCATGGGCTGGATTTTCGGGCGCAAACGGCCCTGGTGTTTCCGGCGGCGAACGACCGCGACTGGGGCCGAATGCTTCGAATTGCCGGATTCGCGCCGACCTGGCTCTTGGTGGCGGGCGCGCTCTGGCTGGAAGATCGCCGGGGGCGAACAGCGTTGGCGGTGGTGGCTGCCGTCGCGGCAGCCGGCCTCGCGGGGGAGATCGCCAAGTTGCTCGTGAGGCGCGAGCGTCCCGATCCCGTGATGTTGGCCTATGCGTTTCGCAGTTTCGCCGATCATCCGTTCAGCTCGAAGGCGTTCGGGTTTCCGAGCACCCACGTGACGGTGGCGTTCGGCGGCTCCGCGGCCCTCGCCAACCGGTTCCGGCGGGCCGCACCAATCTTCGTCGGGGTGGCGGCGGGCTGCGGACTCACTCGCCTTTTTGCCCAACAACACTTTTTGAGCGACGTAGTCGGCGGGGCGATCGGGGGCTTCGCGATCGGTGCCGCGGTAGCCCGCGCGATCGATCCACGCCCGGTGGCCGCGCCTTGAGATGGCTCATCCTGACCATGCTGATCGGTCTGGCGGCCTGTCGCTCGGTGCCGAAGGCCGAGCTGTCCGGCCTGCTGAGCGGCGCGCCGCTTCCCCGAGCGGTGGCGCGCCCGTCGTTCGTGCTTACGACCACGTCCGGCGACACCTTCGACTTCGGGTTCCGAACGCGCGGCCGGCTCACCCTGCTGTTCTTCGGCTACACCAACTGCCCCGACGTCTGCCCGGCCACGATGCAGAACATCGCGGCAGTGACGAACCGCCTCACCTCACTCGAACGCCAACGACTCGACGTGGTCTTCGTGACCACTGATCCGGATCGGGACGGGCCGAACCAACTGGGCCCCTGGCTGGCCCGGTTCGACAAGGCCTTCATCGGCTTGATCGGCCCGATCGAGGCAGTCGACGCGGCCCAGCGGGCGGCCGGCGTCGCCACCGCGATCCGGGCCGCAGGAGGCCGGGATTACGCCGTCGCGCATGCGGCCCAGGTGCTGGTCTACTCGCCGGACGACTCGGGTCATGTCGCCTACCCCTTCGGGACGCGGCAGGCCGAGTGGGCGGCAGACCTTCCGAAACTGATGGAACGCTGGACCGGCCGGTGACCTGGTGGTGCGCGGCAACGGGGACGCCCTGGACCTGGGCCTGGCGGGCCTACCCTGGGGTATGGCTATTCATGCTTCTCGTGGCACTGGGGGCGTGGCGGTGGGGCCAGCTTGGCCGGGCTCCGGCGGCCCGGCAACGGTACTTCCTCCTCGGCGCGGCCCTCCTCTGGATCGCCCTCGACTGGCCGTTAGGCGCCCTCGGCGGTTACCTCGCAGCGGCGCACGCGGGCCAATACCTGCTCCTCGCGCTCTCGGCCCCGGCTTTCCTGCTCCTGGGGCTCCGGGATGCCCTCGACACCAGGGTGACGGCCAACGGAGCCGCCGACCGGGTCCTCCGGTTCCTGGCGCATCCTGCTCCCGCGTTCCTGGGCTACAACCTGATCCTGCTCGTCACCCATTTTCCCGACGTGGTGGACGCGCTGATGGCGAGCCAAGCCGGCTCGTTCGTCCTCGACATGGCCTGGCTCGCCGGCGGGTTGTTCCTCTGGTGGCCGGTATGCGCCCCGATCCGGTACCAGCGCCTCAAGGCCCCGCTCCAGATGGGGTACCTGTTCGTCCAGACCATCCCGGCGACGCTGCCATCGGCGTTCCTCGTCTTCGCGGACTACCCGCTGTTTCGGCTTTACGAATTGAGCCCTCGGGTCGATGGAGCGCTCACGCCGATGTACGACCACCAGATCGCGGGCCTGCTGATGAAGATCGTGGGCGACCCGATCGTTTGGGTCGGGATCGCGGTAATATTCTTCCGTTGGGCCGGGGCGGAGCGCCGGGCAGATCTGGCGTCCTCACGGCCCTGAGGCCCTCACCCTTGCACGAGGAGCGAACCATGCGCGCGGTATCGTTGGCGCTCGGACTGTCCCTGGCGGCGCTCGGCGCCGTCCCCGTTCTGGCCCTGCACAATCACCTGGAGAA
>JAYUZK010000293.1:0-3078 GCA_043751835.1 Gemmatimonadota bacterium
TCGAACACGTCCTTCCCCGGTGGAACCAGCTTCCCAAGAGCGTCCTCTACGGCGACGCCAACGACCACAACGTGCTGGTGGCCGAGTCCCCGGACCCGCCCCGGCGGACGGTATCGGTCATCGACTTCGGCGACATGGTCCACTCGGCCACGGTGTCGGACCTTGCCATCGCCATTGCCTATGCCGCGCTCGATCTCGACGATCCCCTGACGGCGGCCGCCGCCGTGGTGGAGGGCTATGCGTCGGTTCGCGGCCTCTCGGACCTCGAGTTGGAGTGTCTCTATCCCCTGGTGTTGGCGCGACTGGTCGTGAGTGTGGTCAACTCCGCGGTCCAACGCGCTGCCACCCCAGGGAACGACTACCTCTTCATCAGCGAGGCACCGATCTGGCGGCTGCTCGACGCGCTGGCCGGGATTCATCCCCGGTACGCGGCCTATCGCCTGCGCGCCGCGGCCGGGCGGGAGCCGTGCCCGCTGAGCAGCCGGATCACCCGGTGGATCAACGCCCATGTTGAGGACTTCATCCCGTTGATCGGGATTGCGGAGGGAATCTTGCCGCCCCGGGTCGATCTCTCGATCGGGAGCGAGTTCCTCGACGACTTCCGGCTGACGGCCGACGAGCCGAGGCTCACGCGAAAGATCACGGCGCTGCGGGAGGAGACCGGAGCGCGAGTGGCGATCGGCGAGTACGATGAGCCACGGCTGCTCTATACCTCCGAGTTGTTCCGGACCACCGGCTGGACCGGCGATGAGTGGCGGACCGTTCACATCGGGCTCGATCTCTTCAGCGGGGCCGGCTGCCCGGTCCGGATCCCGATTACGGGCCGGGTGAAGAGCGTTCGGAACAACGTCGGGCCTGGTGATTACGGGCCGACGGTGATCGTGGAGCACAAGGTGAAGGACGAGGACGGGCCGTTCTCGTTCTACACCCTCTATGGCCATCTCGATCTCGAAACGCTTACGACGGTCTTTCCCGGTCAACCGATGCCGGGGGGAGCCACGATCGGGCGGCTGGGACAGCCGGCGGTGAACGGCGGCTGGTCGCCGCACCTCCACTTCCAGATCGTGGCCGATTTGCTCGATCGGGTGGGCGAGTTCCCCGGGGTGGCGCGGCCGGCGGAGCGCGAGGTGTGGACCAGCCTGTCACCCGATCCGCACGCGCTGGCGGGGATTCCTGACACCAAACGGCGGCGCGGGCTCCATCTCGCCGACATCCTGGAGCGGCGGCTCCGTCTCCTTGGCGGGAACCTCAGCATTGCGTACCGGGAGCCGATCCACATCGTCCGTGGCTGGATGCAGCATCTCTATGCCGCGGATGGCCGGCGCTATCTCGACTGCGTCAACAACGTCCCTCACGTGGGCCATAGTCACCCCCAGGTGGTCGAGGCGGGGCAGCGGCAGATGGCGGTGCTGAACACCAACACCCGCTATCTCCACGAGACCGTCATCCGGTACGCGGAACGACTGACCCAGCTGCTCCCGGAACCGCTCAGGGTCTGCTTCTTCGTCAATTCGGGCAGCGAGGCGAACGAACTGGCACTCCGGCTCGCGGCCGCGCACACCGGTCGGGCCGGCACCGTCGTGGTGGACGGTGCCTATCACGGGAACACCCGGGCGTTGGTGGGGTTGAGCCCCTACAAGTGCGAGGGGCCGGGCGGCGCGGGATTGTCGCCCTGGGTCCGGAAGGTGGCCTTGCCGGACCGGTACCGGGGGATCTACCGGGGGGACGATCCGACGTTAGGCGAGCGATACGCGGCGCTGATGGATCCGGCGATCGCCGAGCTCGACCGGGCCGGGACGCCGGCGGGCGCGTTCCTGGCGGAGTCGGTGCTTTCCTGCGGTGGGCAGGTGGTGCTTCCGCCGGGCTATCTGCAGGGAGGGTATCGGCGGATTCGGGCGGCGGGCGGCGTGGCGATCGCCGACGAGGTTCAGGTCGGGTTCGGCCGGGTTGGAAGCCATTTCTGGGCGTTCGAGACCCAGGACGTGGTGCCGGACATCGTGGTGATGGGGAAGCCGGCGGGGAACGGCCATCCATTGGGGGTGGTGGTCACGACACCGGAGATTGCGCAATCCTTTGCCAACGGGATGGAGTACTTCTCGACGTTCGGCGGGAATCCGGTAAGCTCTGCGATCGGGCTTGCGGTGCTGGATGTGATATTCGATGAGGATTTGCAGGCGCGGGCGCTGGCGACGGGGGCGCATCTGCTGGCGGGGCTCAAAGGGCTGGTGGAGCGCCACGAGACGGCGGGGGATGCGCGAGGGTTGGGACTCTTCGTGGGGATCGAACTGGTGGCGGACAAGGAGTCACGGCGGCCCAACGCCAGGGCGGCGAGCTACCTGGCCAACCGGCTCCGGGAATTGGGGTTGCTGCTCAGTACCGACGGGCCGGACCATAACGTCCTGAAGATCAAACCGCCGCTCTGCTTCGGGTTGGAGGACGCCGATCGATTGGTGGCGGCGCTCGATCGGGGGCTTGGGGAGGACGGCGCGGGTTGAGAATCAGGATGCCAGGCCTCGCACGGCATTCGAGAGCGCGTTCCAGGTTGTCGGGTGTCCGGGCCGGAGCACGACACTGACCAGACCGTGAACAACCGCCCGGACCGGATGACCCCTGAACGAACAGACGAGGGCGGCGTCCCGTCGGCGTTCCCAGAGCCCAAGCGGGGGCGCGGCGATGGCAGCCGGCAGCCGATCGGTGATGCCGCGACGCGCGAAGGCGTCGGTCAGGGCGACCGTGCGGTTACGTGCCCTTTCCTCGCGCTTGTCGGCCCCGATCGTCATGTTCGCGCCGTGGATCCGATAGAGCGTCAGAATGGCCGGCAGATTCCGCAGCTCGCCGACCTCGGCCAGACGCAGCCATAGATCGTAGTCTTCGGACGAGGTGGCAAACTTCTCTCGATAGCCGCCAACCTCAAGTGCGGCGTCCCGCCGAAACATGGCCGAAGGATTGGCGAGCGCCCCGCCCCGTTTCGCCAAGTGGGCCCCGTCGATCTCGGCGTGGGAGAACGCTCTGATCAAGGCGCGCGAAGGCCGGTTGTTCTCGTCGATGACCATGACGCGGGACCCGACCCCAACGACC
>JAYUZK010000294.1:0-4459 GCA_043751835.1 Gemmatimonadota bacterium
GGCCCGGGCGCTTGAGTACCGCGAGATCAAGCGGACGCTTCAGCAATCGATGGAAACCGCCGGGATCCGGATCGAGGCCCTGGGACGGGACCTTGCCGATCTGACCGACGCGGGGCTCGCCGTGGTCGCGCCCTGTCGGGGCACGGTGCTCCGGGTTCACGTCAGCGCTGCGGGCTCGCTGGTGCGGGAAGGCGAGGTCATTGGCGAGGTGGCCTGCGCCGGCCAGCACCTCCAGGCAGAGGTACTCGTGCCTCAGTCCGGCGTACCCATGCTCCGGCCCGGCCAGTCGGTCAAGCTTCGGTACGACGCGTTTCCCTACCAGCGCTACGGCGTCCGGTTCGGCCGGATCCGGTGGATCGGCCCTGCCGGCGCGGGCCGATCCGACAGCGTCGCCTTCCGCGCCCTGGTCGACCTGGAGCAGGACTCCATCCGGGTCCAGGGCCAGGCCCGTCCGCTCCAGGCCGGCATGCGGGGTCTGGCCGATGTGATTGTCGGCCGCCGCTCCCTGGTGAGCTACGCCATTGAGCCGATCCGCGCCCTCCGGGAGAACCTCCGTTAGACGCCGCCCGCGGCGGCGGCGCCTACTTCCGCTTGAGCAGGTTGTTGCCGTAACCGCCGTCCATCCGCATCGTCGTGATCTTGCCACCCTGCGCGCCGAAGATCAGATCCATCTCGTCGTGGGCAAAGGTGTTGTTGCCGATGTAGGTCAGGGTCCGGGCGGAATCACTCGGCGGCCCCGGCAGCTTGGCCATCACCTTGCCATCCTTGATCGTGACCACGATCTCGGTCGGCCGGCCCCGCCCGTTCCCGGCGTAGGTGCCCACAAACCGGTTGACGTCGCCGTCGATCGGCTTGGTCCGGTCGGCCGGCTTGCCGAGAATCGCTTCGGCGATCTTGAGCGCGTAGCGGTCCGGCCCTTCCTTCGCCGAGTTGAACAGCACCACCACGCTGAGCGAGTCATCGGGGAAATAGATGTTCGCGGACAGGAATCCGGGAATCCCGCCGCCGTGGTGATAGGCCTTGTGGCCGAGGCGCGGGAAGACCGCGATCCCCTTGCCGTAACCGACCACGGTACCGTCGTTGAGCTTGCCTGGCGTGATCATTTCCTGATAGGCCGCCTTGCCGAGAATCTTGCCGTCACGGTGCAGTGCCTCGTCCCAGGCCACCAGATCGATCGCGGAGGAGCACAGCGAACCGGCCGCGAACGGCCAGGTGTGACTCATCGGCGCCTTGTGAACGAACCCGACGGAGTCGGCGTCGTACCCGGTGACTTGATTCGGGTAGAGCTTCGACTCACTACAGTAGTGGGCGTCCTTCATCCCGGCCTTGTCGAAGAGATTCTTCTGGACGTACGCCTCGTACGGCATCCCGCTCACCTTCTCGATGATCAGACCCACGAGGAAGAAGGCCGAGTTGTTGTAGATCTGCTCGTCGCCGGGATTGAAATCGAACGGCTTCTTGGAGAAGAGCTTGACCAACGTGTCGCGGGGGAGCTTGAAGACGCTCAAGGGACCGAACTCCGGCATCTCGGTGTAGCCCTTGATGCCCGAGGTGTGATCCAGCAGTCGGCGCACCGGAATCTTGTGACCCTGTTCGTTATATCCCGGCAGGTATTTCGTGAGGTCCTCGTCGAGATTGACCTTGCCCTGTTCCACCAGCTGCAGCAGCGCCGCGGCCGTGAACTGCTTGGTCACCGAGCCGATTTCGTAGGTGGCATGAGGCATCGTCGGCACGTTGAGCTCGATGTTCGCCTTCCCGAAGCCCTGGACCGCGATCGTGTCCCTCCCCTTCACGATGGCGATCGACGCACCCGCCACCTTGCCGGCCTTGATCGGCTCGTTGATGATCGAGTCGATTGTGTTCACCAGCGCCTGGCGGTCGCCGCCCTTGGCCGGTGCGCCGGCGTCGCTCATCCCTTTGGCACCAGAGCACGCCGTTGCTCCAGCCGCCAGAATCCCCATCCAAACGCTCGACCTCATGGCCTCGACCCTTCCTTGGTAATGGTTGACCGGATGTCACCGATATGACATCGATGGCAATCCGAGATACTTCCGCAGGAACGCCAACTGACCGACATGATACGACTCGTGCTGCACCAGAAAAGCCATGCTACCGAGCAGGGTGGCCGGAACGCCCGGAAACCGCTGCGACGATTCGGCGGCCAATTCGGTGGCCGTGATCGTATCGAGCCGGGCGCTGATCCGATCACTCGTCGCCTGCCACGCCGCCCGGATCTCGGCCAGCGTGGGGAACGTTTCCACGGCGTCAATGCTGGTCAGATGTTCCAGCCCGCCGCCAAACGGAGCCGGTGTGTCGAGCCCGAGCAGGCGGCCCATCCAGGCTCGCGCCTCCACCACGTGGCCGCCGATGAACACCACGCTGTTGGTGTGCTGATTGGGCCGCACCGCGCCCTGCACCTCGTCGAGGCCGTTGAGCGTGTTCAAGAACAGCCTGGTGTTGAGATCGAACACTGCCGCCAACGGGGCGACCACCTCGGAGGCGGCGCCACTCACGGCATGACTCGGCCGTACGGGGAGGCATGGCTCAGCCGGTCAAAGAACCGGTAGGTGATCCGCCCGATCTCGGCGATCGCTTCGATCCCGTCCCGGTCCTGCGCGGCGTAGGTCGTCATCACACAGATCGCGAACGGTCGCTTCGGCACCAAGCCCAAGGCGGCATCGGTGCGGACGCCGTCGAGCCACCCTGGCTTGTTCGCGAGTGGAACGCCCTCGGGCAGGTGGGCGGTCAGATAGCCTTCCTTGTGCATGCCGAGGATGTTGAGGAAGGCACCCAGCCGGTCGGCTGGAAAGACCCGCCCCCGGTAGATCGCTTCGAGGAGATCGACCATTTCCCGCGGGGTCGCGACATTTTCGCGCCCGGCCCGCGCCGCGTCGAGATCGAGCATCCGGCGGTTGAGCCGGGTCGCCTTGAGGCCGAGCGAATCAAGAGTGCGGTTGATGGCCGGCATCCCGAGCCGGTCGATCAGCACGTTGGTGGCGGAGTTGTCGCTCACCGCCACCATCAGCACGGCCACGTCGCGCCAGGTGAGGCTGGTCGTGCCGGGTGTGAGCCGGGCCAGAATGTCGTCGCCGGCCAGCCCATCCTTGGCATCGACCACGTACCGCTGATCGAGCCTATTCTGCCGGAACAGCTCCGCCAGGACCGCAATCTTGATCATGCTGGCGGTCGGCATCACCTGGTCGGCTTCGAGATAGTAGGTCCGGCCGTCGGTCAGGTCTTTGACCGCAACCCCGACCACCCCATCGAACCGCCCGGTTACCCCTTCGATGTCGCGGCCGAGGTGCTGCCAGAGCAGATCGAGCTTGCGATCCTGGGCGACCGCCGTGCCCGCCCAGATCCCCAGCACCGCCCACGTACTGATCAGTCGAATCACGGCCCCTCCAAGGGTGGTATGCAGAATCGTATACACTAGGACATTAGCGCCGAGGGAGCGACCCGGCAAACCATCCGGCTTGCGGGCCCGATCGCCGTGGGTGACATTGGGTTGATGATCCCATCGATCCTCGCCCTGATCCTGGCCCTGGCCGGTCCCGGTGATGAAGCCGCGATTCGCGCCGCCCGCGCCCGATTCAACCAGGCCATCGCCGCCCACGACTCGCTGCGCTTGGCGGGCGACTGGAGCGACGACATCCACGTCATTTCCTCCCGCGGAAACCTGGCGACCGATCGCGCCGGCTACCTCCGGCTCCTGATCGACCAATGGCCCGCCAGCCCCGACGTGGTGTATGACCGGCAACCGGAACGCGTGGTGATCATGGCCGGGTGGAATACCGCGTCGGAGATCGGCCGCTGGGAAGGGAAATTCACCGACCGCGACGGTCCGGTCACCATCCGGGGTCGGTATCTGGCCCAATGGCGGCGCGTCCCCGGTGGCTGGAAACTCTCGGCGGAATCCTTCGTGGCCGAGTCGTGCTTAGGCGGCGGCTACTGTCGCCACCCATAACGTCAGCCAGCGAGCCGCTCGGCGATCAGCCGGCGGATCCGTTCCTCCAGCGCCCCGGTCGAGTGGCACCACACCTTGGCGTTTGACGAAAGCTGTAGACCTTGGCGGCCTGGTCGCCGGTGGAAACCACCGTGATGAGCACCGTCATCCCCACCTCGAATCCCCACAATCCACGTAGGTGGAGAGCAGCTCACGACCCAAGCGACCGTGGACCTGCTTCATAGTAGAGATGGCCCCCAAGCCGCGCTACACTTCCATGCTCGTCCATCATCCAACCCGGACTTCGCGACCATGTCACGCATCGCTCGCCTTGCCTTTGCCCTGCTGCTCACCGCCGCCGCCCGCACCCAGGCCCAGGCCGCACCCAACCCGATCGCCATCAAGTATCAGGCCCTGGCCGACCGCCTGACTGACGCGGCCCTCGCCGACAGCGCGGCCTGGAACAAGCTCGCCGAGCTGACCGATCGGTTCGGGAACCGGATTTCCGGATCGGCC
>JAYUZK010000295.1:0-10161 GCA_043751835.1 Gemmatimonadota bacterium
ATTGCCTGCGTGCACCTGGCGTCCAGCCTGGACCAGTGGCGGAGCCCGCAGGGGCCGGCACCCCAACCCGAGCCCGGGAACGAACCGCTCGTTCAGTTGCGCGTGAGGCGGCCGGCCCACTTGTAGACCACCCCGCCCTTCATCACGAACACCACCCGTCGCACCGCGGTCAGATCCTGACGAGGGTCGCCGTCGAGAGCAATGAGATCCGCCTGATACCCCGGCGCGATCGATCCGATGTCCGAGCCCATCCCTAACGACTCCGCCGCCAGCGCATTGGCCGACACCAGCGCGCCCATCACCGGCTGCCCGCACGCCACCACCCGGCCGAAGAACTCCTCGGCGTTCCGCCCGTGCGCCCCGGCGGTCGCGTCGGTGCTGAAGACCATCTTCGTCCCCGGCGCGGCCATCGCGAGGCGACAGATCACCGAGTCGAGCGGGAGGTCCCGCGCCATGATGGCAAAGCCTTCCTCGGTGTAGTTGCCGATCCCGAGATAGCGCGCCTTGTTTTCGAGATAGTTCTGGGTGACGAGCCCGAGCTGCGGACTGAAGTACACCCCGGCCTTCGCCACCGCGGCCACGTCCTCCGCCGAGCCATAGGTGGCGTGTTCCACCTGGGTGCATCCCGCCAGCGCCGCTTCCTTGATCTGCGACCGGTAGGCATGGACCATCGACCGGAGGCCAAGTCGTTTCGCCTCGCCGCAGAGAATCGCCAACTGGTCCCGGGTCAGCGTCGGACCGGCCCCCACTCGCATGCTCTTCGAGGCGAAGATCTTCACCAGATCGGCACCCTGCTTCGCCCGCTCCTGCACCATGGCGCGGAGCTGGTCCGGCGGGCCGGTTGAGTCCCCCCGACCGAAGATCGGCTCCAGCGAAGTCAGGAGCCGGGGGCCGGGCAACCCGCGCTTGATCGCTTCCCGAAGCGGCAGATCCGCCGCCTCGCCCACGCTCTGAATTGTGGTGAACCCGCCCATCAGCGTGCGCCAGGCATTGTCCGCGGCACCCAAGGCCGCCTCGGCGGGAGGCTCCTTCTCGGTCGCGAGCCGGCCGTCGGCTCCGAAGTGCGACCCAATATGCACATGGGTGTCGATCCAGCCCGGCATCACCGTGAGGCCGCGGAGATCATACGTCACCGGCTCCGCCACCTTGGCGTCGAGCCGGCTGATCCGGCCGTTGGCGATCACGATCCGGGTCGGACCGATGACGCCGCCGCGGCCGTCGAAGATCCGGTCGGCCTCGATCACGACGGTGGCGGGCGGCTGGGCCCCGGCCACGAGGGCCGGGATCATTGAGAGCAGGGAGGAGAGACGAAGGATCCGCATGGGCCCCTCAGGGTGAACGGCGGTTGGCCTGATCGCGGCGGACGGTGAGGCGCTTCCCCTTGATCTTGGTGGCGCGGAGGGCTGCCACGACCGGGTCCACGGCCTCTTCCGCCAGTTCCACCAACGAAAATGCATCGGCGATCTCGATCACGCCGATCGCGGCCGCGTCAATGCCGGCTTCGTTCACGATCGCGCCGACGAGGTCGGCCGGACGCATGTTGGCCTTCCGCCCCGCGCCGATGAAGATCCGGGCCATGCCGGCGGTCCGCCGCGCCTTGGGACGGGCCGAGCGCTCGGGAGTCGGAGCCGCCATCGGCAGTTCGACTTCCTCCTCCGCCGGTCCCGCGGTCGCCTCGTGCGCCAGCTGGACCGCGGCCGCCGCGATGTCCATGACGTCAAACTCGCCGGCGAGCGACTCGACCACCACCCGATAGCCCTCGAGCCCGTCGCCGAGGATGGCCTCGCGGATCGAGGCGCGGGTAACCTCGAGACGCTTGGCCCTCACATCGAACGCCGTGGGCATCTGGGTGATCTCGATCTTCTGGCCCGTCACCTGCTCGATGCTCCGCAGCATCCGGTGCTCACGCGGCTCGGTCAGCGTGATGGCCACGCCCTCCCGACCCGCCCGGCCGGTCCGCCCGATCCGATGGACGTAGGCGGCCGGCGACTCCGGCACGTCGAAGTTGATCACATGGCTCAGCTGCTCGATGTCGAGCCCGCGCGCGGCCACATCGGTGGCGATGAGCAGGTCGAGAGTGCCGGCCCGGGTCCGCTTCATGACCCGGTCGCGCTGGGCCTGGGTCATTCCCCCATGGAGCGCCTCGGCCTGATACCCACGGCCGCCAAGGCTTTCCACCAGGCCGTCAACTTCGGTCCGGGTCCGGCAGAAGACCAGGGCCAGCGTGGGCATCTCGAGGTCAAGGACCCGCCCCAGCGCCGCGACCTTCTGAGCTCGGGCGACCACGTACGCCGTCTGCCTCACCTTGGGCAGTTTCCCCGCCGCGACTTTCTTCTGTTCCAGCATGACTCGAACCGGACGCTGGAGGTGCCTGTCGGCGATCGTCACGATCCGGGCCGGCAGGGTCGCCGAAAAGAGCGCGGTCTGCCGCTCCTTGGGGGCGGCCGAGAGAATCGCTTCGAGGTCCTCCGCGAACCCCATGTCGAGCATCTCATCCGCCTCGTCCAGCACGATCGCGGCGACCCCGCTCAGATCGAGCGTGGCGCGGCGAATGTGATCGAGCGCCCGGCCCGGTGTCGCAATCACCACGTGAACGCCCCGCCGGAGCGCCCGGATCTGCTGATCGAAGGCCTGGCCGCCATAGATCGGGACGGTGAGAGCCCCCAGGGCGCGGCCGTACCGGTGAAACGCCTCGGCGACCTGCATCGCGAGCTCGCGGGTGGGCACGAGTACCAGAACGGCGGGGCGGGACGAGGGTGGCGGCCCGGGCGGCAACCGCTGGAGCAGGGGGAGGGCGAAGGCGGCGGTCTTGCCGGTACCGGTGGCGGCTTGCCCGAGGAGATCGCGGCCGGCCAGCAGCGGTGGAATCGCCTCGCACTGAATCGGCGTCGGTTCCTCGTAGCCGAGGGCGGTAAGAGCCTCACCCAGTGCTGGGGCGATTCCGAGATCTGCGAAGGTCGTGGGCATGGCGCCAATCTAACGGATGGCTGGTCGCCAGGGCCTCAGCGCACCGGCTGAGGGATTCGGCGGAGGCGCCAGTAGGCTTGCCGGACCCCGCCCAAATGGGCCAGGAACCCGGCCGGCTCCCGGGCAAACCACGCTGCGGCGTGGAACGCATTGATTCCGAACGAATCGACGTGTTCCGCATTGTAGCCCCCTGCGCCGCACCCGACCCCCCAGCCGATCCCGAACTCTCGAGCCGCCCGCTCGACATCGGCGCGGTATTGGGCATGCCAGAACGAGATCGCCTCGGGCCGATGGCCCGGGAGCCGCTCGAGTCCAAGGCGAAGCGTGGCCGTCACGTCCTCGAGAGGCAGCTGGGCCGTGTGATGCCCCCCGGTTGAGAGCCCGATTTCCGTCCCGCGGCTCGCGATCCCCTGGATCTCCCGCCAACTGAGGTATTGGCGGTCATGGTTGGGGCCCCAAGGCATGCCCGCACTATCATCTTCGTCGCGTGGGGCCCGGCCGACCTCCACGAACAGCGTCGCCGGGAACCGGTATCGGGCCAGAGCCGGTTCGATGATCGACACGAAATTCGCGTGCCCGTAGTCGAACGTCAGAACGGTGGTTCGATCCGGGAGCCGCGCCCCCTTCGTCATCGCCTCACGGTACTCGGCGAACGAGATCACGGTCCGGCACTCGGCAATCAGGTCCAGTTGGGCCGTAAACTCAGCCAAGGTGATGCGGAGCTGCGAGGCCGCAAGCGGCCCATCCTTCGCGAGTCCGGTGACGCCGCTCCAGCGAATGAAGAGCGGATGACGCCGATGGATCCACCCCCCGATCCGCGCCGCCGCCCGAACGAGCCACCCACCTCGGAGTGGCTGGAGCGAGAGCTTCGACGGCCTCGCCTTCCATCCCGTGGGCAACAGCCCCGCCGCACAAAGGGCGGCGACCCCCGCGATAGTCCCGGGCGCCGCATGCTCGAGCCGGACCATGACCGAAGTGCCGTCCGGTCGGCGGTGCTTGAGCTTTCGATTGGGAAAACCCGGAAGGCGCCCAGTATTGAAGCTGAAAGTGTTTCCCCCGAGGCGCGCGAGGCGGATCTCGAGCGGCCACACCACCTGGCGCGCCTCGAGCCGGAGCCACACCTGGAAGGAATTCGGAGACGTTTCAACGATCAGAAACGCGAAAGGCCGAAGCAGATCGGCCGCGACGGGGTCGCAATCGTCGAACTGAACCACATCCGGGCTGGCAACCTCGACGAACACTCCGATGCTCTGCGGGCCGCGATCCTCAGCGATGAGCCCGGGCAGGGCCGCCCGCAGTTCCCCGTAAGAGGGGCACCACATCGATCGCTGCAGGCCCCCAAGATCGACCGCGAACACCAACAGCCGGTCGATGCCGGCCGCCTCGAAGGCGTCTATCGCGGCAAGCGTTTCGTTCATCGATTCGGATCAATCTAACGTTGGGGGGACGGTTCGGCCCCATTTCACCGACCCTTCACCCGCCGGGCGCTACCGTGGCCCGTGGAACAGGTGCAGTTCGAGCCGCTGATACCGCCCGACGGCGGACGGATCCACCAGCCGGGCGATATCCCGGACCGGCGGATCGTCGTCGGATTCTCGTTCCGCCTCACCCAGATACACATGGCAGATCGACCGGCCATAGAGCCGGGCCGGGAGCCCACGCCTCCGAACCGCTTCGTTGGCCGTCCGGCGGAGCAATCGGCCCGCCTCGGCCGCCGCCCGCTGGGGTGCGCCATCGCGATAGAGATCGCACCCCCCGCCCCGGCGGCGCGTCGGGGGAGAGCGCCGCCATCAGGTCCGCCCTGCCTACCAAGGCGCCGGCCGCCATTCCGCCGCTCACGGCCTTGCCGATCGAGGTAAGGTCGGGCCGGATTCCCACCACCGATTGCCAGCCGCCGGCCGCCTCGCGAAATCCGGTTACCACTTGATCGAGCAGCACTACCGTCCCGTAGCGTTTGGCGATCTCCGGAACCGCGCGGAAGAAATCCTGACTCACCGCCACCCGCCCGGAGAGCCGGGCCCCCGCCACTCTCCAGCAGCACCACCGCGTAGTCCCGACTCGCCAGTTCCGCGTCGAGCGCCGTCGGCCCAGCCATGGTAGTTGTGCTTGAACTTGAGGAGCCGGACGCCCATCTGGTTGGCTTCCTGGCCCGAGGCGAAGAACTCGATCCGCTCCGCCGCCGGCATCAACCCCCTGATCCGCTCGGCCCACTCGACCTCGAGCGGATGGCTGTGGCCGAGGATCAGCTCCCCATGACCCATCACGTAGTCGAGATACTCGTGGCCGTCGACATCCCACTTTCGCGACCCGGCCGCCCGGACGATGTAGGGCCGGAACAGGCCCCGCGCGCGCTCGGCGATCGCCGCCGACCGGGGGCGGGCGTCGACGTAGGCCCGGGTCAATGCGTCGGTCATCGGCGGGCTCTACGGCTTCAGAATGCGCACGACCTGCTGCTGGATCATCGGCTTCATGCCGTCCGGCGCGATCGCAAGGGCCTGGTCGAAGGTCTTCCGGTCCTTGCCGCCCGCCTGGGCCTGGGCGCCGCCTAACGTCATCAGCGTCCGGACGTCGTCGCCGTCGAAATTGGAGAGGTGCCCCTGCCCGACATGACAGTACTCGCCTGATCGCGTCGTCGCGCAAGCCATCGAGGACGGAGGACCTGGCAGGTTGTCCGCCCTATCACCACATTGATCGCATGACCGACGCCGTGCTCCGCTGGGGGATCCTCAGCACCGCCAATATCGGCCGCGTGGCGGTGATTCCCGCCATCCAGGCCTCCAGGAACGGCCGGGTCACCGCGGTGGCGAGTCGGGATGCGGCCCGCGCCGCCGCGTTCGCTACCCAGGCCGGCATCCCTTCGGCGCTGGGCAGCTACCAGGCCCTGCTGGCCGATCCGTCGATCGACGCCGTCTACATCCCGCTCCCCAACAACCTCCATCGCGAATGGACCCTCCGCGCCGCCGAGCGGGGCAAGCACATCCTCTGCGAGAAGCCTCTCGCCCTCTCCCGGGCCGAGTGCCTCGAGATGGAAGCCGCCGCGCGGGCCAACGGCGTCCAACTGATGGAAGCGTTCATGTACCGGTTCCACCCCCGCGCCGAACGAGTGGTCGCCCTGGTCCGCGCCGGCGCCGTCGGCGAGCTGAAGACGATTCGGAGCACCTTCACCTTCCGGCTCACCCGGCCCGACAACATCCGGCTCCGTCCCGAGTTGGGCGGCGGCGCGGTGATGGATGTCGGCTGCTACTGCATCAACGCGAGCCGAACCATCGTCGGCGCCGAGCCGGAGACGGTGCAGGCCTGGGCCGAGTGGACCGAGAGCGGTGTCGACCAGCGGCTGCTCGGAACGCTGTTTTTCCCGGGGAACGTGACCGCCCAGTTCGACTGTGCCCTGAGCCTCGAGCGGCGGGAGTGGTATGAGGTGGCCGGCACCGAGGGCACCCTCCGGATCCCGGCAGCCTTCGTCCCGGGCACCGGCGACGCGGCGATCGAGCATCACCGCGGCCGGGCGCCGGTCGAGCAGGAGATCATCGCCGGCGCCAACCAGTACCAACTGATGGTCGAGCACTTCGCCGACTGCGTGCAGACCGGCGCCGCGCCCCGCTACCCCGTCGCCGAGGCGGCGGCAAACGTGGCCGCGATCGAGGCGCTCCTTCGCTCGGCCCGCAACTCCGGTGCAATGACCGCGGTGGCTTGACGCCGCTCGGGAGCATTTGCATCACCTGCAACTGGTTCATGCCGAGCGGATCCTGGAGCCCGAGTCCGGGGAGATTCCGGTTCATCAGACCGAATTGGATCTGAGGATCAGGCAGGGTCCGGGCCGGCGCAATCCGGGCTTCCGCGGCGCGGGTCATTTGTCGGGCGGCTTCGAGGCGCGGGCTGGCAACCTCGCGGGATCTTCAGGATCATCTCTTTTTCCACGGGCATCCCTTGGGCTCGAATTCGATATCGCCCAGGAATGATGTGGGAGGGGTGGCCAACCTGGACTGAAGGGAACATTAAGGTCGCATGAGGTACGACCGATGGCGGGCCTCGCCCTGCCCGATTAGTGGGCGGGCTGCGTCCCGCTGGGGTGCCGATGGGGGGCTCGCCCTGGCTCCGCCCTGGCCGAGTCACGGGCGACCGCCGTGGTGCCGGGCGCTGCGGACGGAGGCGCCGGCTCTTGATGTCCGTGGCCACCCCGGTCCTCCATGATCGTGTCGAGAGTCCGGTCGGAGATCCCCAACCCGTGAGCGTAGACCAGTTCGCCGCCGAGGTAGCCGACTCCCCCCAGGCCGAGGGCCCCAACCAGACCAAGAACCACCTGAAGCCGCAGCCGGGGGGCCCGCCATCGGATCAGCCCAGCTACCAGCAACACGCCTAACACGGCGAACGCCGCGTTCCGGTGAACGGTCATCGCCTGGTGGGCCTGATCGGAGTGGTCGACCCGGTTGTAGGCCACCAAGCCGGTGGCCACCGCCGCCGCCGCGCCGATCCCACCAATCCACCAGAGCAACGTGGCGGCCCGATGCCACTCGGGTTTCGGACGCCAGACTCCGTAGAGATCGAGCCCCGCGGCCAGGAGAAAGGCTACCAATGGGAAATGAATCACCATCGGATGCCAGCTGTGGATCGGAAAGAGGTCCATGGTGATCCTCCGAGGCGGGCTAGGGTTGATGCTGGTGTTGCCGCGGCACCGTCGGTTTGACCGCCGGCGTTTTCACCCGGCCAGCGGCAAGGAGGCCGGCCAGTCGAATCTGGAGCGCCGATCGCCGCGAGTCATCCAGAGTCCCGATCCACGCCTCCACCGCCCTCCGAGTTGCCGGGTCGCGGAGGACCGCCCGGGCCCGATCCCGGTCCAGCAAGAGCCGGCCGAACACGAAGTCGATCGCTCGGGCCGCGCTGGAATCCGGCGCCGGCCGGTCCGGCACCGGCTTGGTTTCTTCCATCGGCATGGGCATGTCGGGCATCGAGTGCTGATGCCGAGGTGCGGTATCGGCTGCCGTCACCCCGTGGTTCATTGCCCCCATTGCCGGGGCCACCGCGCCCACGGTGGGGGGAGGAGCAAGCACCCGGCCGGCCTCGCCACCCATCACCGCGAGGCCCATCATCTGACCCATACTCCACCATTCGTCCATCGTCATGACATTCCGGGTCCCGTCCTGAAACTCGGCCAGCGCCTGGTAGATGACCTCACGTTTCTTGCCGCGGTCGACCTTGTTCGAGGCCAGGATGTCCGAGATGATGTCGTGCATCATGTGGAGATTGTCGAAGATGATCGCCGCCCGGGTATGTTGCCGGGCGAAGTTCGGCGCAACGGCCGAGGTCATCGGCATGACCCCGGGGAATCGTTTGGGAGCGTCCTCGACCATCGACCAGAATCGGGCGATGGTCGCCTGAACGCCAGCTTTGCGCGCGGCGGGGGTCGACCCCAGGATCAAGGGTTCGTAGAGACCGATCTGGAGCCAGTGATAGGCCCAGATGAGTCCGTTGAATTTGGGATACTTCCGGCGGAAGGTCTGGCTGAAGTACTGATCGTCCATCAGCGCCATGCTCTTCGGCACCACGGCAAAGGCATACTCTTTCCGGCCCAGGTAATAGTCGGTCAGGCGCTCCACCAGCGAGTCGCGCGCAGACGGCGTGAGCCGCTCATCCGCGTAGGCGTCGTACACCTGCCGGTGAAGGATGTGGGCCCAATCGAACATCTGCTTCGCCTTCCAGGCGAGCTTGGCATAGGCCGGCTCGATCACTTCCTCCGCGACAGCGAACCGCGGCGGCCGGATCAGCAGATCTCGAGTCAGGTAGTCGAACTGGCCCACTTCCAGCTCGGCGGGCGGCGCACCGGGCCGAGTGTAGAGTTCCTCGTAGAGGACCGCGTGCCCGTAGTCGAAGGCGTTGAAGAGCCGGCCCCCTTCGGGATACTTCGAGAGGAATGCCCAGTTGAAAGAGCCCGGATAGTAGAACTGCTCGTTCCGTCGATCCTGCCCATGGGCGGCGAGGTGCCCGCTGGCGAGCAGGACGGCCACCGCGGCCGCCACCTGTAGCATCGGTCGCATTCTATCGACCTCCACCCATCAGGCCACGAATCGCAAACGCCTTCGAAAGACCCACGGTGATCCCCGGCTGAGGACCCCGACCACGTTGGAGACCCTGCGACACGCCGAGGTCCAGCACCGTCGTCGTGGTCAGCTGGTACCGAAATCCGAGTGAAGCGGCCAGCTCGGACTTGACTCCGCTTTCCGGCTTGGTGACGAAGGCTTCGGCGACGAGGAGAATACTCTGGCGGAACAGGGTGTGATCGAGGGCGGCGCCGGCCCACCATCGCGGCAAGCCTTCCGCGACGGCCGCCCGCTGGACCCGATTCAGGGTGTAGGCGGCGTTCAGGTGCAGCCGGTTGCGGCCCCATGATCGGGTGGCAATCCCCTTGATGGCCACCTGGGCCCGGCTCGCTGCGAGGGCGCCCACCGGGAGCGTCGCGTCGAGCCGAAGGGACAGGGCCGGAAGAGATCGGCTCTCAGTGTTGAAGTTGTAGAGGCCGAAAACACGAACCCCGGACAATCCGTGCTTCGAGCGGTCGCCGAGGTCCTGCCACGCTGCCGCCAGCTTCGCACCCAGTTGGGCGTTGCTGAAGATCCCATATGACAACTCCGGGACCACCGCCTGGGTCCACCCGGATCCGCTGTGGGCCTCGAAATGCCAGGGAAGAATCCATTCGAAGGCGTGGCGCTCAATCGGGTAGGCGTCCTCAACCCGGGTCGGCCGGTCATCGTCGAGATTGCGGTAGTCGACCTGGGCCGACGCGAGGGCCGGCCGCGCCAGGCACCCGACGGCGACCATGACCGCAACCGCCCGTGACAGGCCGAACGGCGGGGCACCGTGAATTGAGCGAGGGACGAGAACAATCATCAGGGGAACGTAGGCCGGCCACATTACGCCACGACCGTACCGACATTAAGGAATGTTGAGAAGGACACGGCCATGACTGAGGTCGGCGAAGACGACCGGGCCCGCCCACGCCAAGCGCGACTCTGCAGCGAGATTAACACCCCTTGAGCTTACCGCCGGGTCGTTGTCCCCGAGGCCCGCCCCATTAGGTTTTCCGGCATCCGTACCACCGGAAACAGGGCATGCGCATCCTCGTCGTCGAGGACGACCGGAAAACCGCTCGGTTCCTGAAGCAAGGACTCGAGGAAGAGGGCCACGCCGTCGACATCGGCT
>JAYUZK010000296.1:0-15649 GCA_043751835.1 Gemmatimonadota bacterium
TCGTCGGCTCATGCCATCGGCGAAGCGTACGAGCTGATCCGGATGGAGAAGGCCGATTGCATCGTGGCCGGGGGTTCCGAGGCCGCGATCTCGGGCCTCGCCATCGCGGGCTTCCAGAACATGAAGGCCCTTTCCACCCGGAACGACGCCCCTGAAAAAGCCAGCCGCCCGTTCGACAAGCAGCGGGACGGATTCGTCCTCGGTGACGGGAGCGCCTCGGTGGTGCTCGAGAGCCTCGAACACGCCACCCGCCGCGACGCCACGATCCTGGGCGAAGTGATCGGGTACGGGATGAGCGGCGACGCGCACCACATGACCGCGCCCGCGCCAGATGGGGAGGGCGCCCAGCGCGCCATGCGGGACTGCCTCGCCGATGGTGGCATCACTCCGTCCGAGGTGGGCTACGTCAACGCCCACGGCACCTCCACCCCCCTGGGCGACATGGCCGAGACGACCGCCGTGAAGGCGGTGTTCGGGGACCAGGCTTCCCGGCTGGTATTCGCCTCAACCAAGTCGATGACCGGTCATCTCCTCGGAGCCGCGGGCGCGTTCGAGTTCATGGTGTCGCTCCTGGTCGCGACGACGGGCAAGGTCCCGCCGACGATTAACCAGGAAGTTCCGGATCCCGAATGCGATCTGTTCTCGGCACCCAACCAGGCGATCACCCGCGACGTGGATGTGGCGATGTCGAACTCGTTCGGGTTCGGGGGTCACAACGTGTCCCTGGCCGTTCGCCGGTTCCACCCCTAGGGCGCTGAGGCAACTCCCCCTCCAACCGGGGGGGGCGCTAGATTCCAGCGGCCGGGTCAAGCAATTCCGGCCAATGGAGATAGCATGGTCGCCCTGCCTGAGATGAGCCGTTTCCGGGACCCCGCCCTGCGCGCGGTGGCCGACAAGGTTTTCGCCGGTACCCGCCTGTCGACGGCAGACGGAGTGGCCCTCTACCAGACCGCCGATATCCTGGCGCTTGGCGAGCTGGCCGAATGGGCCAACGCTCGCAAGAATGGCGACCGGGTCTTCTTTTCGGCCAATCAGCACCTCAACCCAACCAACGTATGCGTCCTCCGGAACACCTGCACGTTCTGCTCGTTCGCCCGGATGCCCAAGGAGGACGGCGCCTATACCCGGAGCCTCGAGGAGGTCTACCACGAGGCGGAACAGGCCAGGGGGGCCCCGACCCGGGAGTTCCACATTGTGGGCGGACTCCATCCCAAGCTGCGTCTGAGCTACTACGCCGACATGTTCCGCGGGCTCAAGGAGCGGCACCCTGAGGTCCACATCAAGGCGCTGACGGCAGTGGAGATAGCCCATCTCGCCCGGATCGAGCACACCAGCGTCGAAGACGTGCTGGTCCGGCTTCGCGAGGCGGGGCTCGACACCATGCCGGGCGGCGGCGCCGAGGTATTCAGCACGGCGGTGCGGGCCACGATCGCGGAGCGAAAGCTCACGGGCGAAGAGTGGGTGAACGTTCACCGCACCGCGCACCGCCTCGGCATCAGGACTAACTGCACCATGCTCTACGGCCACGTCGAAACGGCCGAGGACCGAATCGAGCATCTCCAGATGCTCCGCGAGCTGCAGGACGAAACCGGCGGGTTCCTGACCTACATCCCGCTGGCCTACCACCCGGACAACAACGAACTGGGCGAGGAAATGGGCCGGGTCGGATCCGCCACCACCGGCTATGAAGATCTCAAAAACGTGGCGGTGGCACGGCTCTTCTTCGACAACATCGACCACATCAAAACCCACTGGCCGATGGTCACGCCTTTCATGTCACAAGTCGTCCTCCAGTTCGGCTGCGACGACCTCGAGGGAACCGTGGTTTACGAACGGATCTATCACGAGGCCGGCGCCCGAACCGACATGCACATGCCCTATCGCCGGTTGATCGAGATGATCCGCGGAGCGGGGAAGCGTCCGGTCGAACGCGACAGCTTCTACCGTCCAGTCCGGGAACAGTTCGACGACCTGGCCGCTCCGGCGGTACCCGCGGCATGACCTCCGCGCTGCGCCTTGCGGGCAGCGACCGGCGGAGTCCGCGCCTCGGCCGGATTCCGTGGATCAACTGCTACCCGGTCTATGCCGCGATCGACCGCGGCCTGGTCCCCTTTGACGGGAGTCTGGTCTCGGCCACCGCGTCCGAGTTGAATGACCTGCTGGCAGCCGGCGAACTCGACCTGAGCGTGATCTCCGCGGTGGAATATGCCCGGGACGCGACGTCCTACCACCTGCTGCCCGACCTTGCGATCTCGTGCGACGGCCCGGTCCGAAGCGTCGCCCTGTTCAGCAAACGGCCCGTGCACGAGCTCGATGGCGCGACCGTGCTCCGCACAGCCTCGTCGCGAACCTCGGTGTTGCTGCTCGAACTCCTCTGCCGCCATCGATGGCGGGTTCGGCCTCGGTTCGCCACCGTGCGGGCCGAATCCAGCGACCTTGAGGCCCTCGGCGGCTTCCCGCATGAAGCCGTGCTCGTGATCGGCGACGCCGCACTGGTGCTGGCCGCGCGGTCCACCTATCCCTACATGACCGACCTCGGGCTCGCGTGGAAGGAATGGACCGGGCTCCCATTCGTGTTCGCGGTGTGGGCGGCCCGGCGGGATGCGGACCACCATGCGGTCCGGCGGGCCCACCGGTCGCTTCTCGAGTCGCGCGCCTGGGGCCTTGCCCATCTCGACGACCTCGCTCAGGCGGCGGCGAACGCCACGGGCATCGACGCCCGAACGACCCGCGATTACTTCAACGATCTCGACTACGCGCTGTCATACCGCCACCTGGCGGGGCTCGCGGATTTCTTCCGGCGCCTGGCCCAGGACGGGCTTGTTCCGGACGGCTCGCTCTCGTTCATTACCGCCGCCTGACGGCGGGGATGGTGTCCCATGGTGGTTGACCGCAGCTCCGGTGAATTCAAGGACTACCTCGAACTCTATGAGCACGCATCATTGCTCGAGCTCGGACGGCTCGCGGACCACGAGCGGTACCGCCACCACCCCGATGAGGTCGTGACCTATATCGTCGACCGCAACATCAACTACACCAATGTTTGCGTCGCCGATTGCAAGTTCTGCGCGTTCTACCGCCGGCCCAAGGACCTCGAAGGGTACGTGCTGTCCTTCGAGAAGATCGGCGCGAAGATCGACGAGTGTAAGGCGATCGGCGGGGTCCAGATTCTCCTCCAGGGCGGGCACAACCCCTACATCCCGTTCGACTGGTACCTCGAACTGATGCGCTACATCAAGCGGTATCACCCGATCCACATCCACGGGTTTTCGCCGTCCGAGGTGGTGTTCTTCAGCGAGCGGTTCGACCTGCCGGTGTCCGAAGTGATCCGGCAGCTCAAGGCTGCGGGGCTCGACAGCATCCCCGGCGGCGGTGGCGAGATCCTGGTCGACGCGATCCGGGAACGAGTCGCCAGGAAGAAGGCCCAAACCGATGAATGGCTCGGCGTCCAGGAAGAGGCCCATCGGCAGGGCATGAAAACGTCGGTGACGATGATGTACGGCCTTGGAGAAACTCCGGCCGACCGGATCGAGCATCTGTTCCGGGTCCGCGAGGTTCAGAACCGGACCGGCGGATTCACCGCGTTCATCTGCTGGCCGCTTCAGCCGGATGGCACCGGGATGCAGGACCAGCCGAAGACCGACGCGGTTACCTATCTGCGGACGCTCGCCATCAGCCGGATCATCCTCGACACCGTACCCAACCTCCAATCGTCGTGGGTCACGATGGGTCTCAAGGTGGGGCAGGTCGCGCTCAGGTTCGGGGCCAATGACTTCGGCAGCCTGATGATGGAGGAGAACGTCGTCTCGGCCGCGGGGACCACCAACCGTGCGACGCTCCGGGAAATGGAGCGGGCGATCACCGACGCCGGCTATCAGGTCCGGCGCCGCCGACAGGACTACTCCTTCATCGACGAACCCGCGCCCGAGCCCGTCGCCGCGTGATCCGGGTCGGGATCGGCTACGACTCCCATCGGTTCGCCGCCGGGCGCCCGCTCATTCTGGCCGGACAGACCATCCCGCACAGCCAAGGACTCGCCGGCCACTCCGACGCGGACGCGGTGGCCCATGCGGTCACCGATGCCATTCTGGGCGCCACAGCCTCGGGGGACATCGGCTCGCTCTTTCCCGATACCGACGAGGCCTGGCGCGGGGCCGATTCGATGCGCCTCCTCGGGCTGGCGCTCGAAATGATCGGGCGACGCGGGTTCCGCGTCCGCCAGGTGGACGTCACCGTCGTGCTCGAGCAACCCCGCCTGGCTCCCTACCGCGGCGCAATGGCAGCGGCGCTTGCCACGGTTCTCGGCATCGCGCCCTCGGATGTGGGCGTCAAGGCGAAGACCAACGAAGGCATGGGATTCATCGGCCGGGGCGAAGGCATTGCCGTGATGGCCGTGGCGACGGTCGAGGACTGAATGGATTCGTTCCTCCAATCGCTCGCCGACTGGCCCCCGCTGCTGGTTTATGGCCTGATCGTGCTCTCGTGTTTCCTGGAGAACGTCTTCCCCCCGGCGCCGTCTGATGTGTTCGTCCTGATGGCGGGGTTCCTTTCCCATGCCGGCCGGTACCAGCCGCTCACGATCTTCCTGACGGCATGGGGCGGGGGTATCGCGGGGGCGATCACCGTCTATGCCGTGGCCGAATCGTTTGCCGGGCGGTTCACCGATTCCAAGCGCGGGCGGGCGCTCCTGTCCGGCGACGCAATGGCGTTTCTGCTGAAGGAGTTCGGGCGCTACGGGGCACTGGGACTGTTCGTCACGAGACTGCTCCCCGGTTTTCGCTCGGTCGTGGCGCCATTCGCCGGGCTCAACCGGATCGGGTTCTGGCGTTTCCTGGTGCCGGTGGCGCTCGCGTCAGGCGCCTGGTACGCCACGCTGACCTGGGTTGGGGCCCGGATCGGCGATCGGTGGGACCTCGTGGTCAAGACGGTCGACCGGCTCTATTCAGCGCTCGGGGCGGCGGCCGTCGTTGTGGCCGTCATCCTCGCCTTGGGATATGTCTGGTGGCGACGGCGTCGTCCGGCGACCTGACGGCCCGGGTCGAACGGGCCTTCGGACTCGAGGGGTTTCGAGACTATCTCGCCCTCGAGACGGGCGCGAGCCCTCACACCGTGGACAACTACCTGCGCGATCTTCGTCATGCGTTGGGATTCCTCGGCGAGCGGGGCCTCGGCGGGCCGGGACAAGTCACCCGCCAGCAACTCCGGGAGTTCGTCTTCGCCCTGAAGGACCTCGGACGGAGCCCCGCAACAATCCGGCGCCATGTCTCGTCGCTTCGAACCTACTACGGGTTCTTGCTGGGCGAGGGGCTGGTCACCGAGGACCCGAGCGATCGCCTCGAAACGCCGAAACGCGGCCGCAAGCTTCCCATCGTGCTCTCCGTGGCGGAGATCGAAGCGTTACTCGTGGCGCCCCGAATCGAGGAACCGCTGGCGTGGCGCGACCGCGCCCTGCTCGAACTGGGGTACGGCGGCGGCCTTCGGGTCTCCGAGATCTGCGATCTTCGCCTCGAGGATTTTCTCCCCGGCGACCAGCTGGTCCGGGTAATCGGGAAAGGGAACAAGCAGCGCCTCGTCCCGATCGGCCGGAAGACGATCGGGACCGTGGCCGTCTACCTCAACTCGATTCGGCCGACGCTCGATCGCGGCAAGACCCGGAGCCGCCTGATTCTGAATGCCCGCGGGCAGCCGCTCAGCCGGGTCGGCGCCTGGGGCGTCGTAAAGAAAGCGGCCGAACAGGCCGGGATCTCCAAGCGGGTGACACCCCACACGCTGCGGCACAGCTTCGCCACCCATCTCCTCGAGGGCGGGGCCGACCTCAGGGCGGTGCAGGAGATGCTGGGCCACGCGGATCTCTCGACGACCCAGATCTACACCCATGTGGACCGCGAGTACCTCCGAACGGTTCACCGGCAGTACCATCCCAGGGGCTGACGCTTTGAAACCGAGGCTGATCGAGCTACGTTACACCTTGTAACGCCCGCGCCGATTCGTCCCCGGGGGAGGTTCGCCATGAGATGGTATTGGGCCAAAATCGCACTGACGGCCGTGGTCATTTTCTGTGTTGGATACGCCGGGATTGCCGCCTTCAAGGCCACCAAGCGCACTGTCGTTCGGGCCGTGGAGTCGACCGACGACCTGACGATTCCGCTTCCGTTCGTGCCGTTCAACTTCGACGGAACCCGCCTCGGAACGTTCCGCAAGATCGTCTTCCATCGGAACGGTCCCGAAAGAGTTCAGTCCGTGGATGTCACGGTCCGCTTGGCTGAGTCGGGCCGGCTTCCTGACCTGAGCGCGTGCCGGCTGACGGTGGATGACCCGTCCCGGCTCAACGAGCACAGCTCGTTCCGCTGCGCCAAAGTGGATAGCACTATGGAGGGCTTTGGCTCGGTCATCATTCAGACCAAGGACGCCGACGGCGACTGGAATACGACCAGCACGGTTCAGCTCGTCCTGCCGAAGGAGCTGGCTCTCAAGATCCGCGGGCACGAGGCCAGCGCCCACGCCTCCCAGCTCGAGGCGGACCGGTTCCGGGTGATTGGCGACAGCATGGGAATCCTCGGCCGGCATCTCGCCACCGCGACATCTGATTCGATCCGGAGCGAGCTCCAGGACGAGATCCAGTCTCTCCAGGAGGAGATGACCGAGCTGCGGCAGTCGATTGCGGAGACCTCCTCGGATCGGGCCGCAGCCGCGACGCGCCCGCCGCCGGCGGGCAAGCCCCCCAAGGCTCCCCGTTAGCGCTGACGGAACGCGGTTGGCAGGGCACTTCAGAGGGACTGTGTAAGATATTGCCTGCATAGGTTTTAGACGGATGGTACCCGGGACAACGCAAGCGCGGCACGACTTTTGACAACGGTCGGCCGCGCTCTTACTTTGTGTCATGCCCGTGCTTGGCGTGATCCCGGCCCGCTTGGGCTCGACGAGATTGGCGCGCAAGCCGCTCCAACTCCTCGGCGGTGAACCCCTCGTAGTCCGGGTACTGGAACGGGTCAGGCAGGTACCGGGTATCGCCGAGGTCGTAGTTGCCACCGATGCGGACGAGGTCCGGCGTGTGGTGGAACGCGCCGGGGGACGCGTGGCGATGACCTCGCTGCTGCACCAATCGGGTACGGAACGGGTGGCCGAGGTCATCGAGCGTCCGGAATTCGCCTCGTTCGATCTCGTGGTCAACATTCAGGGTGACGAGCCCTTCCTGCCGGTGGACGCCGTGCAGGGATCCGTCGAACGGGTGCGAGCCGGCGACGACATTGGAACGGCGGCCGTACCGTTGCCGACGGACCAGGCCGACGATCCGGCGCGGGTCAAAGTTGTAGTGGATCACGCCGGCCGGGCACTGTATTTCTCCCGGGCCAGGATTCCGTTCCAGCGCGATCGAGGGCCGACGGTTCCACCGCCGCCCTACTGGCAGCACCTGGGGGTCTACGCCTACACCCGCGACGCGCTGCGGCGGTGGGTCGGCGCCCCGGCGACGATGCTCGAGGACACGGAACGATTGGAGCAGTTGCGGGCGCTCTATCTCGGCATCCGAATCGGGGTTGCCCTGCTTCCTCGGCCCGCCATGCCCGGTATCGACACACCCGACGATTTGGCAGCCGCCGAACGACACTGGATCGCTCAAGCCACGGGGAGCATCTCACGATGACGGCCACCGGAAACACCAAGTACATCTTCGTCACCGGCGGCGTCGTGTCGTCGCTCGGGAAGGGAATCGCGGCGGCGTCGCTCGGGCGGCTCCTGGCGCAGCGGGGGCTTACCGTGACCCTCCAGAAATTCGATCCCTACATCAACGTCGATCCCGGCACCATGTCGCCATTCCAGCACGGCGAGGTCTACGTCACGGACGACGGCGCCGAAACGGACCTTGACCTCGGTCATTACGAGCGATTCATCGATCGGTCGCTCTCCCAGCAGAACAACATCACCACCGGCCGGATCTACCAGACCGTGATCACCAAGGAGCGCCGGGGCGAGTACCTCGGCTCGACTGTCCAGGTAATCCCGCACATCACCGACGAGATCAAGGGCGCGATCCGCCGGACGGCGCCCGGTCACGACGTTGTGATCACCGAGATCGGCGGCACCGTGGGCGACATCGAGTCGCTTCCGTTCCTCGAGGCGATTCGGCAGTTCCGCCAGGAGGTCGGCCGGGAGAACGCTCTCTTCATCCACCTCACGTTGGTGCCGTGGATCGCGGCGGCCGGTGAACTCAAGACCAAACCGACCCAGCATTCGGTCCGTGACCTGATGCAAATCGGAATTCAGCCCGACATCCTGATTTGCCGCAGCGATCATCCGCTCGGCTCGGATATCAAGCGCAAGATCGCCCTATTCTGCAACGTCGACTTCGGCTGCGTGGTCGAGAGCCCGGATGTGGTCTCGATCTATCAGATCCCGCTCAAGTTTCACGAGCAGGGGCTCGATCGCGAAGTCTGCGACCGGCTCCATCTCGAGACGCCGGAGCCCGACCTGAGCGACTGGAAGACGATGGTCGACAAGATTCTCGAACCGCCGGCCCGGGTCAAAATCGCGGTGGTCGGGAAGTACACCGACCTCCACGACGCCTACAAGTCGGTGCAGGAGGCGCTGCTCCACGCCGGAATCCCCAATGACGTCGGGGTGGACATTCACTGGGTCTCGAGCGACCGCTTCACCGATCTGAAGGCCGCCGGGCAGATCCTCTCGGACATGCACGGACTGCTGATCCCAGGCGGGTTCGGGGTCCGCGGCGTCGAAGGCATGGTGGAAGCGGTCCGCTGGGCCCGGGAGAACCGCCTCCCGTTCCTCGGGATCTGCCTTGGCCTCCAGGTCGCCATCATCGAGTTTGCCAGGAACGTCTGCGCCCTCAAGGCCAACAGCACCGAGTTCGAACCCGACTGCGAGGTCCCGGTGATCGCGCTCATGGCCTCCCAGCGGACCGTGAGCGACATGGGCGGCACCATGCGACTGGGAGCCTATCCGGCCCGGCTCAGGCCGGGAAGCGTCGCCGCCACGGCCTACGGTGCCACGGAGATCAGCGAACGGCACCGGCATCGGTGGGAAGTGAGCAATGCCTATCGCGACGTGCTGGCCGAGCACGGCCTTCGGCTCTCGGGCCAGTCGCCCGACGGCGGGCTGGTCGAGATCATCGAACTCCCGGAGCATCCCTGGTACCTCGGTTGCCAGTTCCACCCCGAGCTCAAGTCACGCCCGACCCGGCCCCACCCGCTGTTCGCCGCGTTCATCGGGGCGGCCCGTCGCCACGCGTTTGGCGAGCGCGAGGCGCCGATGAGCGTCCGCCAGCAGATGGCCGGCGTCCGGTCATGACCGACTGGCGGTTCGCCGGCGCCGGGGGCCCCTGTCTGATTGCGGGGCCCTGCGTCGTTGAGTCGGATGAGGTCATGATGGCCGTGGCCGGCCAGCTCGCGGAGATCGGGATGGCGTTAGGCATTCCGGTCTGCTTCAAGGCGAGCTACGACAAAGCCAATCGGTCCCGCGTCGACGCCGCCCGCGGACCCGGAGCCGATCGAGGGCTCGAGGCTCTGGAGCGGGTCCGGCGGACCACCGGCCTCCCGGTGCTCACCGATGTCCACGAAGCGGGGCAGGCCGCGGCGGCGGGGCAGGTGGCCGACGTCCTTCAGGTCCCCGCCTTCCTCAGCCGCCAGACCGACCTGCTGGTCGCCTGCGGCGCGACGGGCAAGCCGGTCAACATCAAAAAGGGGCAGTGGATGGATCCCGGTGCCATGCGAGGCGCGGTGGAAAAGGTCCGGCACGGCGGCTCGACCGAGATCGCCGTCACCGAACGGGGCACCTTCTTCGGCTACGGCGATCTGGTGGTGGACATGCGCAACTTCGACCGGGTCCGCACCGCGGCCGAGGTACCGATCCTGTTCGACGCGACCCATTCGGTTCAACGACCGGGCCAGGGCGCCGGGGGCGCGAGCGGCGGCGCCCGTGAGTGTATCCCGGCCCTCCTTTTCGCCGCCGCCGCCGCGGGGGCCGACGGCTTTTTCATCGAAACCCATCCTGACCCCGCCCGGGCCTTGAGCGACGCGGAAACCCAGTGGCCGCTCGATCAGTTGGAACGCCTCGTACGCCGAGCGGTGACGGTGTGGCGCACCGCGCGGGCGGCCTGACCATGATCGATCCGGCCGTCGCCCGGCGCATCCGCCTTCTGGTTCTCGATGTGGACGGCGTGCTGACCGACAACGGGATTTACCTGGGCCCGGTGGATGGCCGGCGGGTCGAATTGAAGCGGTTCGACATTCACGACGGCCTCGGCCTGGGGCTTCTTCGCGGCGGCCCGATCACGGTGGCGTGGCTGAGTGCCCGTTTTTCTGAGGCGACGGCGCTCCGAGCCGAAGAACTCCGGATCCCGATTCTGGTTCAGGATTCGGGTGCGCGGAAAGTTCCGGCCCTCGCGGCGATCCTCGCCGAACAGGGACTTGCGTGGGACGAGGTGGCCTTCGTTGGCGATGATCTGGCCGATCTCGGGGTCATGGAGCGCGTCGGGTTGGCCATCGCTGTCGCGAACGCTGTGGACGAGATCAAAGCGGTTGCCCATTGGACCACCAGACGCGAAGGCGGCCATGGCGCCGTCCGCGAAGTCGTCGAGGCCCTGCTCAAGGCCCGTGGCGAATGGGACGGCGCCGTCCACCAGTATCGCGCCGCGCGGGAAACCGCATGAGCGCCGCCACGGCGACGGGACGGCGAGTCCTCGAGCTCGAAGCGTCGGCGGTCGGTCAAGCCGCCGCCCGTCTCGACGAGCGGTTCGACGGGGCGGTTGAGTTGCTGGATCGGGCCACCGGACGGGTGATCGTTTCGGGTGTCGGCAAATCGGGCCTGGTAGCCCGGAAGATCGCCGCGACGCTCACCTCCACCGGAACGGCCGCCGGCTATCTGCACCCGGTGGACAGCCTTCACGGCGATCTCGGCATCGTCGGCCCGGATGATATCGCGATTCTCCTTAGCAAGAGTGGCGAAACCGAGGAGTTGTTCGGCCTGATCGAGATGCTTCGCCGGAAGGGCGTCCCGATCGTGGCGATCACCGGGGACCCGGCCTCGACGCTGGGCCGGGCCGCGGACGTGACGATCGACGCCGGGGTAGCCGAAGAAGCCTGCCCGCACGATCTCGCGCCGACCACCAGCACCACCGTCGCCCTGGCGTTGGGTGATGCGCTGGCGGTGGCCCTTCTCGAAAAGAAGGGATTTTCCCGCGAGGCATTCGCCAGCCTGCACCCCGGCGGACGGCTCGGCCGGAAACTGCTCCTCCGGGTCCGCGAGGTGATGCTGCCGGTCGAGACCACCCTGGTACCGGCGGACCGAATGCGCCGGGCGGTCGAACACCTCGCCCATCAGCGAGGGGTGGCGCTGGTAGTGGAGGGCGGCGTTCTGGCGGGGGTGGTGACGGCCGGGGACCTCTCCCGATTGGCCGAGCGGGAGGCGAACTATCTCGAACTCGAGGTCGGTCGCGTCATGACGAAGACGCCTAGGACCATCGCCCCCGATGACCTCGCGGCCTCCGCAGTGGGGCAGATGGAACGGGTCGGTATCATGGTACTCCCGGTTGTCGACGGCGATCGACGGCTGGTGGGCGTCGTGCACCTCCACGACCTGCTTCGGGCCGGGGCCGTATGAAACGCCTCGCCCTTCTATTAGGCCTCGGGGTGGCCCTGGCGTGCCAGCGCCAGGGAGTCCGTCCAACCTCCGCCAAGGGCCCGGCTGACAGCGCCGACCAGGTGATGCTCAAGATGGACAGCTACCTGAGCCAGGATGGGGTCCGGAAGAACTACGTGAAGGCCGACACGGCCTACATCTACCAGGCTGCCCAGAAGATGGACCTTCGCCGGCTGACCATCACTTTCTTCGACAATACCGGACGCCAGAGTTCGGTGCTGACCGCCAAGCAAGGGATGTACTCGATCACTCTGGGCTCGCTCGATGCCCGCGGCAATGTGGTCGTGACCTCCACGGACGGGCGGAGACTCTCCACGCCGCATCTCATCTACGACCGGTCGGCGCTCCAACTCCGCAGCGACACGACCTTTACCTACCAGTCGAAGACCGAGGACCTCACCGGGAAGAATTTCACCTCCGACCTCGAATTCCGAAACCTTCATATCCATGAGCCCACAGGGACGCAGCGCGGTAAAGGCGTGCTGCTGCCGGGCCAATGACCGGCCTGCTCCGCTGGTTGCTGGCGACTTCGATCGCCCTGACGGTGGCCGGCCATATGGTGGCGCAGCCTCCGGCCAAGGTTCCCGCCAAGACAGCGACCAAGGCAGCCCAGCCCGCCCCGCGGCCGGCGGCCCAGGATCATTGCCAGGTCGAACTCGTCAAGGTGGAGCGAGAAGGGGTCCGGACGACACCGAGCCAGGGAATCGAGAACTACTACGCCGGCGGCAACGTGCACGTCAAGTGCCGGGGCCGGAACATCCATATGTACGCCGACAGCATCGCGTCGTACGGCGGCAACGTGATCCAGTTCATCTCCCAGGGCAGCCGGGTCCGCTACCGCGATTCCACCACCGCGCTCGACGCCGACGCCGGAACCTATTTCAAGGACGGCGAGCGGTTCGAGGCCCAGGGCAATGCCGTCCATCAGGATCTCAAGAATGGCTCGACTATCAAGGGCTCGCAGATCAACTACCTCCGGCCCATCAAGGGCGTCCGACCGGATCTGGAGGTCATCGCCTACAACCGCCCGACCGTGACGTACGCGGTCAAGGACTCGGCCGGTACCACCCAGGCCCCGTACACCATCGTCGGGAATCTGGTCCGGGCGCTCGGGAGCGACGCGATCTACGCCGGGGGCGCCGTCACGATCGACCGCGAGGACCTCAAGGGGAGCGCGGATTCGCTCTGGCTCGACTCGGGCAAGAAGCAGGCGGGGCAGCTCGTCGGCAAGGCGAGCCTTCGAAGCCAGCGGAATCAGGGCTTCGTCCTGACCGGGAGTACGATCGACCTCGGTCTGAAGCAGAAGGAGCTTGCGTCCCTCAAGGCCAAGGGGCCCGGCCGGCTGGTCACCAGCGATGTGACCCTCGACGGCGACTCCGTCGAGATCCAATTGCAATTCCGGCAGGTCGAGCTGACCAAATCCTGGGGTAAGAAACAGCGGCCGACGGCCGTCTCGGCGGAGTATCGCATCCTCGGCGACTCGCTCTTCATCGATTCGCCCAACCAGCGCCTGAGCACGGTCCGGGCCTTCGGCAGAGCCTGGGCCGGCACGTCGGCCGCCGCCTCGACCGATTCGGGATCGGCCGGGCGGGACTGGATCGCCGGCGAGACAGTGATTGCCCGGTTCATCGGACGCGATACGGGCAACGTCAAACGAAACACCATTCGCGAACTCGAAGCGCAACAAAACGCTCGGTCGTTCTACCAAACGGCCCCGGAGAAGGGCCAAACCAAGGGCTCGGTCAATTACACCCGCGCCAACCAGATCGTCGTGACCATGCGGGTCACGGCCGACTCGACCAACGTGGACCGGATCGACGCGCACGGCAACGTCGACGGCGTCCACCTCCAGCCCGCCGTCGCCAAACGCGACACTACGCGCCGGGCCGATTCTTCCGGCGTGAAACCGCCCGTCGGGAAACGTCGTCCATGACCAGCGTCCTCTCCGGCGAAGGCCTCAACAAGGCGTTTCGGCGCCGCCGCGTGGTCAAGGACGTCTCCGTCACCGTGCGCCAGGGGGAGATCGTCGGGCTGCTCGGGCCGAACGGGGCGGGGAAGACCACCACCTTCTACCTCATCACCGGCCTAATTCGCCCCGACGCGGGTCGGATCCGGCTCGATGCGGCCGATATCACCAATCAGCCGATGTACCGCCGGGCCCGCGGCGGGATCGGATACCTGGCCCAGGAGCCGTCCGTGTTTCGGCGGATGTCGGTCGAGGATAACGTGCTCGCGATTCTCGAGACCCTCGATTTGTCCAAGGCCGAGCGAAAGGCCCGTCTTGAGGGCCTCCTCGATGAACTGGGTCTCAAGCATCTCCGGAAAAACATGGCGTACAGTCTTTCCGGGGGAGAGCGGCGCCGGCTCGAAATCACCCGGGCCCTCGTCACCGAGCCCAAGTTCATGCTCCTCGACGAGCCGTTCGCCGGCGTCGACCCGATCGCCGTGCACGACATCCAGACCATCATCGCGAACCTCAAGCTTCGCCGAATCGGGGTTCTGATTACCGACCACAGCGTGGAGCAGATGTTCGAAATCGTCGATCGAGCCTACATCATGTACGATGGCGAGGTCCGGGCGGCTGGAACCGTCCGGGAGTTGGTCTACAACGATCAGGTCGCAGAGCTGTACCTCGGCCCGACGATGACCGCCAGACTTCGAGACCGCCTCGACCCGGCCGCGTCCGGCGACGGAACGGAGGCCACCTCATGAGGACCGGGCTTTCCCAGCATATCGGCATGCGGCAGGAGATGCGGATCAATCCGCGCCTCTACCAGGCCATGGACATGCTGTACATGCCGATGATGGACCTCCAGCAGCACTTGAAGACCGAGCTGCTGACGAATCCGTTTCTCGAACTGCTCGAGCCGGAGGAAGAGGAGCAGGACCAGACCGAAAAGACGGCCGAGCAAGAAAAGGAGAAGCAGGAAAAGGAGCAGGAGATCGACTGGGAGGAGATCCTTCTCAACGGCTTCGACGTCGGTGGCGTCAAACAGCAGTACGAGGAGCAGGAGTACATGGAGCCGGTGTGCGTCGAAACTCCGGACCTCACTGACCACCTCCGGGAACAACTCCAGCTCATGAGCCTGACCACCCGGCAGCGGCTTCTCAGCGAGGAGTTCCTCGGCAACATCAAGGAAGACGGTTACCTCGGCGCCTCACTCGAGGAAATCCAGGGCTCGGTCAACAGTCTGCTGGAGTCGCACGCCGATACCGGACCGGACGGCGAGGATGGGACCGAAGAACCGGACGAGGCCGCCCAGCCGACGACGCCGCCGATTCCCTACTATACGAACGAGGAAGTCGAGGAGATGCTGCAGCTCATCCAGCGCCTCGACCCGCCGGGGGTGGCGGCCCGGGACCTCCGCGAGTGCCTGCTGCTCCAGCTGGTCGAGGCCAAGGATAGCGATTCGCTGGCGTACCGCCTGGTGGCGGAGGCGTTTCAGGACCTGATCGCCCACCGGTGGAACGACGTCGCCAAACGGTTTGGCGTCGAGCCGCAGAAGGTCCAGGCCGCGGCCGACTCGCTGTCCCGCTGCGATCCCAAGCCGGGCCTTAAGTATTCCAATCGAGGCGACGGCTACATTATTCCGGACCTGATCATCAACAAGGTCGATGGCACCTACCACGTGACCCTCAACGACACCGGCGTGCCACGGCTCCGCCTCAGCCGGTCGTACCAGGACGTGGCCCGGGACAAGAAGGCGATGACGCCGGAGAACAAGGAGTTCATCGCCCAGAAGATGAACAGCGCCAACTGGATGATTCAGGCCATCGAGCAGCGCCGCCAGACCATGCTCAAGGTCATGAACTTCATCGTCGATCGGCAGCGGGGCTTTTTCGAAAAAGGAGTCGAATTCCTCAAGCCCCTTACGCTCCGTGAGGTGGCCGAAGTGATCAGCATGCACGAATCGACGGTGAGCCGGGTCACCAACGAGAAGTTCGTCCAGACCCCGCGCGGGGTGCTGCCGCTCAAGTTCTTCTTCTCCTCCGCCCT
>JAYUZK010000297.1:0-5771 GCA_043751835.1 Gemmatimonadota bacterium
GTTCTTCGCCCTGGCCGAATCGATCCCGGGCCCCAGCACCCAGGTATTCTGCGACCTGGCCCGGGAACTCGGCGTCGTGATCATCGCTTCGCTGTTCGAGAAGCGGGCCGAGGGGCTCTATCACAATACCGCGGCCATCATCGACGCCGATGGGGCGTATCTCGGGAAGTACCGGAAGATGCACATTCCGGACGACCCGCAGTACCACGAGAAATTCTATTTCACCCCGGGCGACCTCGGCTTCCGGGCCTGGGATACCCGGTTCGGCCGGATCGGGGTCCTGATCTGCTGGGACCAGTGGTTCCCCGAGGCGGCGCGGCTCACCGCGATGGCCGGCGCGGAAATCCTGTTCTATCCGACCGCGATCGGCTGGCTCCCGCCCGAGAAGGCCGAGTTTGGTGAGCGGCAGCAGGCTGCGTGGGAGACGATCCAGCGGTCCCACGCGGTGGCCAACGGGGCGTTCGTGGCCTCGGTGAACCGGGTCGGGCTCGAGACGTCGCCGGCGGGCGGGATCGAGTTCTGGGGCGGCAGCTTCGTGGCCGATCCGAACGGCCGAATTCTCACCAAGGCGGGCCAGGGCGAGGAATTGCTGATCGTGCCGTGCGACCTGGGCCAGGTGGATGTGGTCCGCACCCACTGGCCCTTCCTCCGGGACCGACGGATCGACGCATACGGCGATCTCACCAAGCGCTATCTCGACCGTGAGTAGCCTCCCGGGCTACCAGGAAACGCCCGCTGAAGCCGGCTTCCGGATGCCGGCCGAGTGGGCGGCGCACCGCGGGACCTGGCTCAGCTGGCCGCATCGGGAGTCGTCGTGGCCGGGCAAATTCGAGCCGGTGCCGGCCGCGTTCGCCGAGATCGCCCGGCATCTGGCCCCGCGGGAGGAAGTGCACATCAACGTCGTTGACGCGGCGATGGAGACCGAGGCATGGAAGACGCTGGCCCGGGCGGGCGTCGACGCCGGGAACGTCCACTTCCATCGCCATCCCACCAATGATGCGTGGTGCCGCGACCACGGACCGATCTTCGTGCAGCGGCCGCGGAACGGGCGGATCGACAGCCTGATCATCGACTGGGGCTACAACTCGTGGGGCGGCAAGTATCCGCCGTTCGAGGACGACGACCGGATTCCCAGCCTGATCGCCGAGGAGTTCGGGATTCCGGTGATTGTGCCGGGCATCGTGATGGAGGGCGGCTCGATCGACGTGAACGGATGCGGAACCCTGATCACCACGGAAGCCTGCCTCCTCAATCCGAATCGGAACCCGACCAAGACGAAGGCCGAGATCGAGGACTCGCTCCGCCAGTACCTTGGCGTCACCCACATCCTCTGGCTCGGCGACGGGATTGCCGGGGACGACACTGACGGCCATGTTGACGATCTCACCCGGTTCGTCAATCCCACGACGGTGGTGACCGCGGTCGAGGCCGACCCGGCCGACGCCAATTTCCGGCCGCTCCAGGAGAATCTCGAGCGGCTCCGGACCATGACCGACCAGAACGGCCGGCCGCTCGACGTGGTGACGCTCCCGATGCCGCGCCCACTGTACGAAGGCGACCAGCGACTCCCCGCGAGCTACGCCAACTTCTACCTCGCCAACGGGGTGGTGCTGATGCCCGCGTACGACCCCGAACGCGACCCCATTGCCGGCGAGATCCTGGCCCGGTGTTTCCCCGGCCGAGCCGTGATTCCGATCGATTGCCGCGATCTGATCTGGGGTCTGGGGGCCGTGCATTGCCTGACGCAGCAGTGGCCGGCTGGAGGGTAGGCGGATGGGCGGATGGGCGGATGGAGAGCGGTTGACCGTCGTTGACGCGCACACGGGGGGCGAGCCGTTTCGGGTCGTGACCGGGGGGGTGGCACCGATTCCGGGTTCGACCATGGTGGCCAAGCGGGAGTTCGCCAAGGCCAACCTCGACCTGACCCGACGGGTACTGATGTGGGAGCCGCGAGGGCACGCCGACATGTACGGCTGCTTCGTCACCGAGCCGGTGACGCCCGGGGCGGATTTCGGGGTGCTGTTCATGCACAACGAAGGGTTCAGCACGATGTGCGGGCACGGCATCATCGCGATGGCCACGGTGGCCGTCGAAACCGGGATCGTGGCAAGGCGGGAGCCGGTCACGACCATGGCGATCGACACGCCGGCCGGCCTGGTCCGGGCCTCCGCCCGGGTGAGCGGCGGCCGGGTGGACGGCGTGTCGTTCGTCAACGTGCCGTCGTTCGCGCTGGCGCTGGACCAGACGATCGACGTGCCGGAATGGGGACCGGTCCGGTACGACCTGGCCTTCGGCGGGGCGTTCTATGCCTACGTGGACGGGCCGTCGTTAGGCCTCGACCTGGTTCCGGCCGGCGCCCCCCGGCTGATCGCCGCCGGCCGGGCCATCAAGCGGGCCGTGATGGCCGCCCGCGAGATTCCTCATCCGTTCGAGCCGGCCCTGAGTTTCCTGTACGGCACGATCTTCACCAGCCCGCCCAAGGACCCCACCGCCCACAGTCGCCATGTCTGCGTCTTTGCGGAGGGCGAGGTCGATCGTTCGCCAACCGGCACGGGGGTGAGCGCCCGGCTCGCGCTGCTGGCGGCACGGGGCACTCTCGCGGTCGGCGAACGAATCCGGATCGAGAGCATTGTGGGCAGCGAGTTCGGGGGCCGGATCGTCGAGGCCGTCACCTTCGGCCCCCATCCCGCGATCATCTCCGAGGTGGACGGCGCGGCCTACCTGACCGGCCGGACCGAGTTCATCGTCGATCCGCGGGATCCCCTGGCCGGGGGCTTCGTCATTCGCTGAAGAGCGGCGGGTGCCTCCGGTGCCAGCCGGAGGCTTCCTGGTACGCCTTCCCGACCGTCACCAGATCCGCCTCACCCCAGAGCCGGCCAACGAACGAAATACTGACGGGAGTCCCGTCGTCCCGAAATCCGCTCGGCACCGTGAGCGACGGATGCCCGGTCAGGTTCGTCACCAGGAGCATGTCCCCACCGAAGCTCGGCATGACGAAGAGATCCACCGTCTCCATGAACCGATCCATCTCCCGCATGACGAGAGTCCGGGCCCGGTTGGCGTTGATGTACTCCACCGCCGGGATGAACCGGGACGTCCGGAAATTGCTGGGCCAGGTCCCCTTCCCCTGGCGGGTCATCAGGTCATCGCGGTTGCTGCGGGTCAGTTCGTCGAAGGCGGCGGCGGACTCGGCCTGAAGGATGACCCGGAGTGCGGCGACGGGAACCTGGCTGGTGAAGTCGACCGGGATCGGATCGGCGCCGAGAGCCCGGAGTTGCCGGAGCACGGCCTCGTCGAAGGCCTTGGTGGGGTGGTCGGCGTCGAAGGCGGCCTTGAGGTAACCGATCTTGAGCCCACCGATCTTGCTCGCAGGCGACCATCCGAAGGGCCGGTCCACCGCGCTCCCGTCCCGGCCGTCGGCGCCGTGGATCGCGGCGAGCACGTAGCCGCAATCCTCGGCGGAGCGGCACATCGGGCCGGGCTTGTCCATGCTCCATGACAGCGCCATCGCGCCGGACCGGCTGACCCGGCCGTAGGTCGGGCGGAGCCCGGCCACGCCGTTTCGGTCCGAGGGCGAAACGATCGAACCCAACGTCTCGGTCCCGAGAGCAAACGCAACCAGACCGGCCGCCGTGGCCGAGCCCGGGCCGGCCGAGGACCCGCTGGAGCCCTGGTCGACCTTCCAGGGATTCTTGGTCGTCCCGCCGAACCAGACGTCACCCATGGCAAGTTCACCGAGGGTGAGCTTGGCCACCAGCACGGCGCCAGCCCGATCGAGCCGCTCGACCACGGTCGCGGTCTCTTCGAGCCTCTGGTCCTTGTACGGGGGCGTCCCCCAGGTGGTCGGATATCCCGGCACGGCGAACAGGTCCTTGGCGCCCCACGGAATCCCGTGAAGGGGCCCGCGGTACTTGCCCGCGAGAATCTCCTCGTCGGCCTTCCGCGCCTGCGCCAGGGCCCGGTCCTCCGTGAGGGTAACCACGCACTGGAGCGTGGGCCCGTGCCGCTTGAGCCGGTCGAGATAGAGCGTGGTCAGCTCGGTCGAGGTGACCTTGCGGTTCTTGAGCAACGAGCCGAGTTCCGCGACCGTCATGAATGCCAGCGCGGTGGCCGAATCGGGCCGGGCCACCCGGGGCCGATGGGTGTCGTCGTCGAGGCGAAGGCGAATCCCGCCCTTCACGGCCTTGCCCGGCAGCTCGGGATCGAACCGGAGGGCCGGTGAGATGCCATTGGCCAGCGGAATCTGATGGATCTGGGCCACGAGCCCGAGCGTGGATGGGAGGGCCTGGACCAGTTCGTCCTTCTCCTGTTCGGAGAACTCGAGCCCCATCATGGCGGCTGCCGCGGCCACCATCTCCTTGGTAACGGTGATCCCCGGCGCCTGCGCCTGGCCGGCCACAAAGTCCTCGGGGCCCGTCATCCCGGCGCGCCGAGCCTTCCGCCAGAGTGCCTCGGCGAACGCGGGGTGTCCTACCCCCATCAGCGAGCACAATGCGAAGAACGAGCGGCGGTCGAAAGCGGACGGATTGGTCATCGGTCGATCCTGGCTAGATTTGGGCGCACCGCGACTGCGGTCGCTCAGAAGTTTGCCAGCGGGGCGAATCCCCCGCAATGACCCGAAGGCACGCCATGACCGCCCTGATCGAGTGCGTTCCGAATTTCTCCGAGGGCCGGGACCCCGCCATCATCAAGCAGATCACCGACGCCGCGAGCCGGGTCGAGGGCGTGGCCCTGCTCCATGTGGACCCGGGCAAATCGACCAACCGGACCGTGGTGACGTTGGCCGGGGCACCGGAGGCCGTGATCGAGGCCGCCTTCCGGGCCATCGCCAAGGCCGCCGAGCTGATCGACATGCGGCAGCATCACGGCGAACACCCGCGGATGGGTGCGACCGATGTCTGCCCGCTGGTGCCGATCTCCGGTATTACGATGGCGGAGACGGCCGCCTTCGCGACCAAGCTGGCGCGGCGGGTGGGCGGCGAACTCAATATCCCGGTTTATCTGTACGAGCATGCCCAACCCAACCCGGCCCGACAAAATCTCTCGGTGATCCGGTCCGGCGAATACGAAGGGTTTGCCCAGAAGATCCACGACCCAGCCTGGAAGCCGGACTTCGGGCCGGCGGAGTTCAATGCCAGAAGTGGCGCCACGGTGATCGGCGCCCGGGATTTCTTGGTGGCCTTCAACATCAATCTGAATACCACGTCCACCCGCCGGGCCAACGCGGTGGCGTTCGACGTCCGCGAGGCCGGCCGGCCGAAGCGCGAGGGCGATCCGCTCACCGGGAAGACGGTGCTCGACGCTCACGGCAACGAGGTGACGATCCCCGGCACCCTCAAGGCGGTCAAGGCGATCGGCTGGTATATCGAGGAGTACGGCATCGCCCAGGTCTCGATGAATCTCACCAACGTCTCCGTGACACCGCTCCATGTGGCGTTCGACGAGGTGTGCGACAAGGCGGAGACCCGGGGCATGCGGGTGACCGGCTCCGAACTGGTGGGACTGGTCCCGTTGCAGACCATGCTCAACGCCGGCCGCTATTTCCTTCGCAAGCAACAGCGCTCCCTCGGTGTGTCCGAGCGGGACCTGATCCATATCGCCATCAAGTCCCTCGGCCTCGATGAACTGGGCCCGTTCAACCCGGACGAGCGGATCATCGAGTATCGGCTCCGGAACCCGAGCGTCAAACGCCTGGTGAACCGGACCGTAGCCGGTTTCGTGGACGAAACCGCGAGTGAGTCGGTCGCGCCGGGCGGAGGCTCGGTCTCGGC
>JAYUZK010000298.1:0-2810 GCA_043751835.1 Gemmatimonadota bacterium
GAGTGGTGAACAGGGCAACGATCGAGGACCTCGAGGTGCGCGGCGGCAAGGTTGGCGACGTCATGTTCGCCGGGTGTGGAGGGCGGACCTGGTTGGTCCAGGCGGCAACAGCCAGCGATACCACCGTCAACTCCTGCGGAGTGGCCGTCATGAGAATCGTCGACTCCGCGATGACAGGTCTGACTATTCTGGATGCGCGAATCGACTCGCTCAAGCTGGAACGCTCGATCGTGAGCGCGAGCCATTGGTTGGCCAACGAGATCCCGGGCGATCTCACGATCGACAGAAGCACCCTCCAGGACCTTACCCTACGGAAGGGGCACTACCGAGTCAGGTTCGCCGACGCGACGATCGAGCGTCACTTCGGGGTGACCTTGGCGACCTTCGAAATAGTCAGTGAGGCGGTTCGATTGGCGCCTGGGGCGGAAGTCAGTCTAAACCAAGTGACCTACCGCGGCCCAGGCCGTTTGCCCGAACCCTCGGCGTAAACGACCATGGATATTTGGAATCTATTCTGGCAGGGGAACATGAACCCTGCCGAGCCCGCCGTCGCCCTCGGCGACCAAGGGAACACCTTGGCATTGGACGCTCCGGTCCGGGCGGCCATCCTGTGGCCCTCGCTGTTTACGCCCGAGTACCTCACGCCGGGCAAGCCACTGCAACTCCTTATCGGCACGGACGACCCGCGGCTCGAGAGCGCCGCTGACCGAAGCCGATGGGTGGTAAAATGCCTCCGCGCTACCCGCGGCCTTGACCCTGCCAAGCTGTACGGCCGAACCGAACGGCGCCTGATCAAGAGCGAAAGTGCCGTGACAACGAAGACGGTTGCGGCCATCTCGCTCGTGAGCGCGGAACACTACGCGGAGCATCGGGTCGCCGGTGTCATCCACCACGACCGGCTGGCGCACTTTACCGGCCTCTACTGGATAACAGTCGACCCAGGTGGTGTCCAATGGCCAAATGCGGCTGACGGGCCCATCGTACCAGCCGCGCTTGCGTTCGACTCGGCGCAGCCGTTCACCGAATGGGAAGATGAACTGCTGACCGAAACACTGGACCGCCTCTCCGGAAAAGGCATTGAATTCAGGAAGCACTTCAAACCCAATGGCCGGGCCTGGTTTACCCGTGACGGGCGGCCCATCTGCGGGTACCATCCCGTTGTTCAGATGCCTAAGGCCGGCCGGGCCAACCATCGGTATCTGCATCTGACGGACATGCACCTTTCCAGCCGGCAGGACATACTCCGACAATCTCCTGCTCGAGTAATCGAGGCAATGCCCGAAACACCGACCGTCGGCAGCAGGGTGGTCTCGTATCGCAAGAATTTTCGCTCGGCCCTTGCAGCGGAGGCATCGGCTATCCTCATCGGTGGCGATCTCATGGACCATGCCCACAGCGCCTGGAACAAGAATCAGGCGTCGACACCCCAAGCCGTCTGGAGCCAAGTCGGCATTTCGAAGCCGGACGAGAGCGACGCAGGATATCGCGAGCTGTACGCCGATAACGCCTTCGTTGACCTAATCGACGCGTTCGAGGAGGTGTTGTGGATCTATGCCGAGAAGAAGATCGGAGTATTTGGGATAACCGGCAACCATGACTGCTACAAGAAAGCCTATGGCATCTCGCCGCGCGTCGTTTGGGAGATCTCCGGTCTCCACAAAGCCAACCCGGGCATACCGCTCGACCATAACTTGACATTCATCGAAGCCACACTGGCATTCGGCCCCAGCTACTATCAAGTGGATCCAGCGATGTTGAAGACTGCTTGGTCCGGGAGCCCCAACTTCACGCCCGCATTGCTGGAGTGGTTCTACACCGTGTTTACGGGATTTTCGAGTTTCCTGACCGAGGGACCGGCGGGACCGATTGCGGGGCTCGGCTGGGGTGGAAGCGAGCAGCTGTGGGCCAACATCACGCTTGACGATCAGGCGGACGACTCCTCGGTCTGGGGAAGCGGGTTCCTCCCCAGGGCCACTGACTTCCCTACCCACGATCAAACCGCCCTGCTGCAGTTGGCTGGGACGGGGACCAGTCGGCGGAGCGCAATCCTGATGCACCCCCCGGTTGCCAGTTATCACTGGGCCATTCCAGAGAATTCGGCCGGAGGTGACGAGCCGATTCCCGTCGACGGTGGGCGCCTCAACAAACGGCACATGGGCACCTTCACGCTGGATCGAAGGCGGACCCACGAACTGCTGACCCGGCCGGGCATTGCGGCAGTCATTGCTGGCCACTCGCACCGACGAGCTGAGTACTCGATCGGGCCGGAACGAACGGCGGTCGAGCCGTTTGCGGCGGCCCCGCTCGTGATCGATCCCGACGGCTCCTGGCACGACCCGACGAGGGTGCCCACCGCCATCGAATATATGGTCCGAATGGCTACCGGTTCTCCGACCCGCTCCGAACCCTGGTTCGTCGTGTCCTCATCGGCGGGGCCAGTGGCCCGCCGCAATGCCACCAATGTTTTTGGCCCTTGGGGTAGCGAGAGGCCGGGAGGAACTGTATTGACGTTCGAGTCCGCCACCGGGCGACTCGTGGATGTCAGCCCTGTATTCGCGGAGGGCTGCAAACCACGTGGCTGCGCCGCTCTCGATTACCTCCAGCACATGAAGGAGGAGGCTGAGCAGCGCGCTCTGACGGCGCTCCGGGTTAGTTACAGCCTCCAGGCGTGCCCGTCCACCGTGAGCATATCCCTGCAACTCAACCCGATCCTGCTCGAGGCGGGGCTCAGAGTAACGGCTGCGGTCTGCTCAGGTGTAGCCATACCGTACCTCGATCCGCGCCGCATGGAGGCCGATTCACCGCAGCTG
>JAYUZK010000299.1:0-2839 GCA_043751835.1 Gemmatimonadota bacterium
GGACAAGCGCCAACAGCCACGGGCCCTCGTTGGGTTTGGCGGACGCCGTATCATACCCCGGGAGCATTTGGGGAGCCACCTATTGCGCTACGCGTCAACGACTTGTAACTTGCTTGTCGTTCAGCAAGTAAACTCATGGCCATCGAGATTCGAGAACGAGAGCGGAATGCTGCCCGGTCGAGGGAATTGATCCTCGACGCGGCGGAACGACTGTTCGCGGAACATGGCTACGAGGGTACCAGCCTGAGCGACGTGGGCCGGGCGGCCGGACTCTCGCGGGCCACGCCTGGGTACTTCTTCGGTTCCAAGGCTGAGTTGCTCCGCGCCGTGCTTGAGCGATGCTTCGAGGAGGTTCGGCGGGCGGTCCGGGAGGGACGGGAACGAGCCTTGGCCAGCGGCCAGGCGCCCGACGTCGTGCTCGCCGGTGCGGTATCCGACTACTTCGATTTTGTGGCCGCCCGGCCGGCATTTGTCCGCCTGATCCAGCGTGAGGCCTTGAGCGGCGGCGCCGCCCTCGACGGGCTGCCGCTCAGCCTCGCCACCGGGCAGGAGATGATCGCGGCGCTGACCCAGGAGCTCGGCCTCGAGGACACGGACCCGTCCGATGTCACCCACCTGCTCTTCAGTCTGATCGCCCTGTCGTGGTTTCCCCACATTCAAGGCGCGACCCTCGGCCGGGTGATCGGCCTCGACTCCTCGGCGCCCGCATTTCTGGGCGAGCGCAAGCGCCACGTGACGGAATTGTTTTCAGGATGGCTCGCCGCGCGACGGCGCGAAGCGGGCGTACGTTAGGCACTCACATCGGAATCACAACCATGACGACCGCCACCAAGCCCACCGACCGCCCCGAACCCGCGCTTGCCACCGGCAAGGCGGCAGAACAGGCCGCCCGCGACGTCGCCGAGGCCGCGCGGGAAACGGAATGGAACCCGAGTTTCGTGAAGGAGCTCTTTGAGGGGAAGCTCGACCTTCGGCTGATTCACCCCTACCCCGAACCGAAGGCCGAGGACATCGAGCGAGCCAAGCCGTTCCTCGACGCACTCGAGGCCTTCCTGATGAACGAGGTGGATGGCGATGCCATCGACCGGGACGGCAAGGTGCCGCCCGAGGTGGTCGAAGGTTTGAGGCGGATCGGCGCCTTCGGCATCAAGATCCCGACCGAGTACGGTGGGAAGGCGTTGAGCCAGCTGATGTACACCCGGGCGATCGCGCTGGCCGCGAGCGTCTGCGGCAACGTCACGGCCCTGCTCTCGGCCAGCCAGTCGATCGGCGTACCGGTTCCGCTGAAACTCTTCGGTACGCCGGAACAGAAGAAGAAGTACTTCCCGCAACTCGCCAAGGGGGCCATTTCCGCCTTCGCGCTGACCGAGAACAATGCCGGCTCCGATCCGGCGGGGATGACCACGACCGCCAAGCTCTCGGCGGACGGAAAGCACTGGATCCTCAACGGAGAGAAGCTCTGGTGCACCAATGGCACGTTGGCCGACGTGATGGTCGTCATGGCCAAGACCGGCCCGAAAGCCATCACTGCCTTCATCGTGGAGGCCAACTGGCCCGGGGTCGAAGTGGTCCTCCGGCTTCATTTCATGGGTCTCAGGGCGCTGGAAAACGGGCTGCTCCGGTTCCACGACGTGAAGGTCCCGGTCGAGAACGTTCTCTGGGGTGAGGGCAAGGGCCTCAAGCTGGCTTTGATCACCTTGAACACCGGGCGATTGACGCTTCCAGCCAGCTGTGTCAGCGGCGCCAAGCGCCTGCTCGAAATCTCCCGAACCTGGGCCGCAGAACGGGTCCAATGGGGCCAGCCGATCGGGAAGCACGACGCAATGGCCCAGAAGATCGGCCGGATGGCGGCGGAGACGTTCGCGATGGAAGCGGTGAGTGACCTCTGCTCCCTGCTCGCCGACCGGCCGAAGACCGACATCCGGCTCGAGGCGGCGATCGCCAAGATGTGGAACTCGGAGACCGGGTGGCGGATCGCCGACGACACGCTCCAGATCAAGGGCGGTCGCGGTTACGAAACGGCCGATTCGCTTCGGAGCCGCGGCGAGCGCCCCGATCCGGTCGAGCGGGCGCTCCGCGACTGGCGGATCAACCTGATCTTCGAGGGATCCTCGGAGATCATGCGGCTGTTCATCGCCCGCGAGGCGGTGGACACCCATCTCAAGGTGGCCGGCAAGCTGATCGACCCCCGATCGTCGATCGGCGAGAAACTCGGCTCGTTGGTGAAGGCCGGACTGTTCTATGCATGGTGGTATCCGAAGCAGTACCTCGGCTGGAGCATGTGGCCGCGGTATTCGGAATTCGGCTCGCTGGCCAAGCATCTTCGGTTCGTCAACCGATCATCACGGCGCCTGGCCAGAAGCCTATTCCATGCCATGATACGGTTGGGTCCGAAACTCGAGAAGAAGCAGGCCGTGCTGTTCCGGATGGTGGAAATCGGCGCCGAACTGTTCGCGATGAGCGCGACGGTCGCGAAAGCGCAGATGATGGTGAAGAAGGACCCGGCCAACCGAGCCCCGGTCGAACTGGCCGATCTGTTCTGTCGTCAGACGTCCTGGCGGGTCCTGGTCAAGTTCGAGGAAATCTTCGGCAACGAGGACGACCGGGCCTACCAGGTGGCGCAGGACGTGATGGCCAGGAAACACGTCTGGCTCGAGGAAGGGATCGCCGGCTGGGAGGGCAAGAAGAGAGCCTAACGAGCCGGGCAACCCTCCAGGAGCGCCCGCAGCGGCTCGGACATCGGCGACCCTCGCGCATCGCCGGCCGCGGTGCGGAACAGGGCACAGGCTTCGGCCTCCCTGCCAAGACGCACGAGGCCGCGACCGGTGTAGTAGCCGGC
>JAYUZK010000300.1:0-6341 GCA_043751835.1 Gemmatimonadota bacterium
CGACATTGGCCAAATCATCGAGCGCGACCCCGCGCTGACCGCCCGCGTGCTCAGGGTGGCCAACTCGGCGGCGTTCGCCCGGGGCAACGTCCTGACCAACATCGGTGCGGCGATTGGACGGCTCGGGATGGGCCACGTGCGGTCGCTTTGCCTCGCTGTTGGAGTGGTTCGTGCCTTTGGTGACGCCAGCCGCCGACTCGATCACAAGCGGTATTGGCAGCACTCGGCCGCCGTCGGGCTGGTGGCTGAGCGCTTGGCTTCAGAGAGCAAGCGACATGCCCAAGTCGATGGGGCGGAAGCCTATACGGCGGGCCTACTTCACGATGTTGGGCTGCTGATCATGGATCAATTTTTCCCGGAAGAATTCGCCGGGACCCAGGACCAAACCGACGGTGACCTCCGGCCTCGGTGGCGAGTCGAACTGAAGTGCCTCGGTCTCGATCACGGCGCGGTGGGCGGCCGGGTCCTGGAACGGTGGCAGTTGCCTGAGTCAGTCCGGCTGGCGGTCACCGGCCACCATCAGCCCGAAGTGGCCGACGGCATTGCGGGGTCCCTGGCTCACGTGGTCTGGGGGGCCGAGGCGCTGTGTACAGTGTCGGGGCTGGAGCTACCCCAGGAAGGGACCGCCGAGGTGACGCCCAGCGAGGTACTCGATCAGTTCAAGATCCCGGCCGATCGCCGGGCCGCCATCCTGGACGAGATCGGCGTCATGGGCGAGCGCGCCCTCGCGTTCACCCACTGATCCGCGTTCGCTCTTCGGGCAAACGGCCCCGCCGCCGGGCCCGCTTCTCCAGGTAGAGGGCTCGGTCGGCGCGGGCCAGCAGAGCCCCGAGTGGTTCTTCGAGCCGCCCGTCGAACGGAATGACGCCGCAACTGAACTCGAGGCGGTACGGGCGGTCGAGCGCCTGGTTTTCCTCCGTCAGGTTGGCGGCGAGTCGGCGCCGAATGGTCTCGCCGAGGTCCCCCGACTGGTCCAGGGCCAGAATCGCGAACTCGTCGCCGCCATACCGCGCAAGGACGTCTGATTGCCGGAACGTTCGGCGGAGGACCTCGGCGAGGCGCATCAACGCGTGATCTCCCTCATGATGGCCGCACCTGTCGTTGATCTCCTTCAGCCCGTCCACGTCCGCGAACATCAGCATAAACCGTTGGCCGGTCCGGCTGGCCAACCGGAGATGGCCTTGCCCAATCGTGGTGAACCCCCGCCGGTTGAGGAGCCCCGTGAGCTCGTCGGTCAGCGAGAGCCCGCGGAGGGAGGCCAGCATTCGGTGGCGCTCCATGGCGCACCGGATCACTCGCGCCAGTCCCTCGGCGCTCGCGTGGCTCTTGATCACCAGGTCCTGCGCCCCAAGCTGAACCGCTTCGAGCCCGAGTGCCTCGTCGGATGGTCGAAGGATCGTGACGATCGGCAGGGCCGGCGCCGCGCAACTCAAAGCCGCATAGGTGTCGAGGCCGACGCTGTCCGGAAGATCGAGATCGAGCAGCACCAGATCGAAGCCGCCGCTCACCGCCCGTTCCTGCGCCACAGCCAGCGTTGCCACCGACTCGACGTCGAAGTGGATTTGGCGGGTCCGAGCCAGCAGCTGGCGGAGTCGCATGGCTTCGACCGGATTATCTTCGACCAAAAGAATCCGATGGCGCCGTCCCTGAGGGCCGGGCGACGTCCCGATGCCGTCCGGGCGAGACGCCGACAAGGTCGGGAGTGAGATGGTCGCGGTGTTGCTGGTCAGCCGCATGGCTGGGCTCCGATTCCAGATTGAAGGCGTCGGCAGGTCCGCGGCGAAACTGCCCCCGAGCCCGCGCCCTCTGGAGACTGAAAAGCAGGCCATGTGCCAAGCGCTTCAAACTCGACCCAAGCTTCTCATTGGCAACATCTTAGGTTGTTTCCGCTGCCGTTCTTCCTCTCGCAAGATCGGCCTCACCGGCAACCGCTGCCGGGTAGCAAACCTCGACCGGGACCCGCGATGCGGCAGAATTTCTCCTCAGGAACGAAATGGGAACCGATCGTCGGTTACAGTCGAGCGGTTCGGGTCGGGTCGGTCGTTCATGTCTCCGGCACCACCGCAACCGGGCCGGACGGCTCAGTGGTCGGGGCCGACGATCCGTACGCCCAGACCGTCCAGACCATCGCCAATCTCCGCCGGGCTCTCGAAGCGGTTGGCGCGTCGCTTCAACATGTGGTGCGGACCCGGATCTACGTTACGGATATCACCCGGTGGGAGCCGATTGGGCGGGCCCATGGCGAGGCCTTCGGCGCCATTCGGCCGGCGACCTCCATGGTGGAGGTGAGCCGCCTGATCGATCCGGCGATGGTGGTGGAGATCGAAGCCGAGGCGGTGGTGGAATGACTATGTTTCCGCGATGGATCTGATCCGGGAATCGACCCTTGGCGACCTGCTCGACACCGCGATCGACTACGCCGGTTTGTTTCCCCCGGCCGCGCTTGCGATGGAGCGGGCGGTCACCGGCTTTCTCGAGTATCGCCGGTCACCCGATGCCTGGGCGTTAGGCCATTTCATCGTTCCCGCGGCCCGGCTCGATGAGTTACTCGCGGCGTTGCCCGCGGAGGCTCGGGACTTCACCGTGAGCGCCACTGTCGGGGCGGACCTCGAGGCCGACGGGGACCGGATCGAGCGATTCAATCGGGCGGCGATCTCGAAGCGGGTCGCTGTCGTGGTGGCCGAGGTCAAGGTGACCACGCCGTCGGACGCGGCACGGGCGGCCGCGCGGTTCGCCGGCCTGTCTCGTTGGTATGGCGAAGTGGCCTTGGCGACCGACAACGGTTGGGTGCTCGATCAGCTCGTGGCGGTCGGCGGTCGGGCGAAGGTCCGGACGGGCGGGGTGACGGCCGAGGCCTTTCCGTCGCCGGCGGCCGTGGCCCGCTTCCTCAAGGCCGTTGCAATTCGTGCTCTCCCGTTCAAGGCGACGGCCGGCCTGCATCACCCGGTGCGCGGCAACTATCGGCTGACCTACGCCGCCGACGCTCCGATCGGGATGATGTTCGGTTATCTCAACCTCTTCGCCGGGATCCACCTCGCTCGGTGCGGCGCGTCACCGGACAAGATTGAGACGACGCTCGACCTCACTGGCCCGGGCGCGTTCCGGACCGACGGCGATGCGGTCGTCTGGGCCGGCGGGCGACTCGACCGCGGCGCCGCTCGTGCGTTGCGCCGCGATTTTGACGGCTTCGGGTCCTGCAGCTTCCGGGAGCCGATCGATGAACTTCAGCCGGCGACCTCTTCATGAGCAAGACGCTCGATCTGACCCACGACCCCGCGGCCCGTAGCTGGGTCGAATCCGCCCGCCGCCCGAACGGCGACTTTCCGATTCAGAATCTTCCGTTTGGCGTCTTCCGCCGCCGGGGCCGCGGGGAGGCCGCCCGGATCGGGGTGGCCATCGGCGACGAAATCGTCGATCTCAGTCGGGCGGTCGGGCAGGGCATCCTGACTGGCGTGGATCAGGAGGTGCAGGCCGCGGCGTCGAGCCGTTCGCTCAATGCCCTGATGGCGCTTGGCCGGGGCGGGGCGGGGCAGATCCGGCACCGACTCTTCGCGCTGCTCGATGACCGGACACCGGATCGGCAGGCGGTGAGCGGGTGCCTCGTCTCGGCCGAAACCGTGGACCTGCTCCTGCCGGTCGAGATCGGCGACTACACCGACTTCTACGCCTCGATCTACCATGCGACCAACATCGGGACGATGTTCCGGCCCGAGAGTCCGCTTCTCCCGAACTACAAATTCGTTCCGATCGGTTACCACGGCCGGGCGTCGTCGATTGTGGCGGGCGGCACGCCGGTGCGCCGACCGATGGGGCAGATCAAGGATGATCAGGCCCCCGCTCCCGTCTTCGGCCCGACTCGGGCGCTCGACTACGAGGGTGAGATCGGTGTCTACGTCGCATCAGGCAACGCTCTTGGCACCGAGATTCGGCTCGCGGATGCCGAGAAGCACTTGTTCGGTCTGACGCTGCTGAACGACTGGTCGGCCCGCGACATCCAGCGCTGGGAGTACCAGCCGCTCGGGCCATTCCTCGCCAAGAACTTCGCCACGTCGGTTTCCCCCTGGGTTGTGACTGCCGACGCGCTGGCCCCGTTCCGGGTGCCGGCGTTCGATCGACCCGCGGGCGATCCCGATCCGCTTCCCTATCTCTTTTCGGACGCCAACCAGCGGAACGGCGGGATCGACGTCACGATCGAGGTGTGGCTCGCGACCGCGAAGATGCGAGCGGACAACGTTGCGTCCGTTCGCCTGTCGCGGTCGTCCCTCGCGACCACCTATTGGACGATGGCCCAACTGATCACCCATCACGCCAGCAACGGATGCAACCTCCGGCCCGGCGACCTGCTCGGGAGCGGGACGATTTCGGGCCCGTCGCTGGACAGTCGGGGCTGCCTCCAGGAACTCGTCGGCCGCGCGGGGGAGTCGATCACCCTCCCGACCGGAGAACAGCGCCGTTTTTTGCTCGATGGCGACGAAGTCACCCTCCGCGGGTTCTGCGAGCGAGCCGGAACGGTTCGGATCGGACTCGGAGAATGTCGCGGTGTCGTCATCCCGGCCTGAGCCATACGATAGAGGAGGACTCGTGACGGTGGAACGCACTGACTATGGCCGCCATCGGCTCGACGAGTCCGCCGTCGACGCCGATCCGATGGTCCAGTTCGACCGATGGTTCGCGGAGGCGGTGTCGGCCGGGGTTGCCGAAGCCAATGCCATGACCGTCGCCACCGTGGGCGACAGTGGACCCGATGCCCGCATCATGCTCCTCAAAGAGGCCGATCGGCGCGGGTTCGTCTTCTACACGGACTACCGGAGCACCAAGGGTCGCGAGTTGGACCGAATGGCGCGTGCGGCCCTGGTCTTCTTCTGGCAGCCCCTCGAACGCCAGGTGAGGATTCGCGGCGACGTCGAACGGGTGAGTGAGGCGGAGTCGGACGCCTATTTCGCGACCCGGCCGGAAGGAAGCCGTGTGGGCGCTTGGGCGTCGAGGCAAAGCGGTGTGCTGTCGAATCGCGACGCGCTCGAGGCGGCCCTGGCGAAGGCGGCGGCCCGGTTCGAAGGGAAGCCGATTCCTCGGCCGGAGCACTGGGGCGGATTCCGAGTCGTTCCCGACCTGATCGAGTTCTGGCAGGGCCGTCCCAACCGCCTCCACGACCGGATTCGTTACCACCGCACCGCCGACGGCTGGGCGCGGGAACGGCTCTCGCCCTGATGCCCGGCGCGTCGTGGCGAGAGCCCGTCAGACTCGACCCGGTTCGGGCGGTCGCAGGCGTGGCGAAATGAACCTGGAGTCGCTCGCCCAACGCGGCCTCGTCCTCAACGCGGTGATGGCGCTGGTCAAGCTGGTGGCCGGCGTCCTGGGGAATTCGTACGCCCTCATCGCGGACGCCGTGGAGTCGATGGCCGACCTCTTCGGGTCGGTGGTGGTGTGGGGCGGCCTCCGAATCGCGGGCAAGGAAGCCGACCGCCAGTTTCCCTTTGGTTACGGGAAGGCCGAGGCGCTGGCGACGGTGATCGTGGGCGTGATGCTGGTCGGCGCGGCGGCGGGGATCGCCATCGAGGCGGTCCGCGAGATCATCACGCCGCATCATGCGCCGGCGCCTTTCACCCTGGTCGTGCTGGTCGGGGTCGTGGGCATCAAGGTGTATTGGTCCCGCCGGGTCTTTCGGGGAGCCAGGGAAGCGGGCAACACCCTCGTGGAGGCCGATGCCTGGCATCACCGGAGCGACGCCATCACGTCGGCGGCGGCGTTCATTGGAATCTCGGTGGCGTTGATCGGCGGGGCCGGATGGGAGTCGGCCGACGATGTCGCGGCCCTGCTCGCTTCGGCCCTGATCTTCTGGAACGGGCTCGCGATTCTCAAGCCGGCCGTGGGCGAACTGATGGACCGGGCCGCGGACGAGAAATTGCTCGCGGCGGTCGACCAGGCCGCCCGGGAAGTGCCCGGCGTTCATGCCACCGAGAAGCTCCGGATCCGGAAGACTGGTCCATCTCTTCTGGTCGAAATCCATGTCCAGAGCGATCCCGCCATGCCCCTCCGTGACGCCCACATCGTGAGTGGCAAAGTGAAGTCTGCGATCCGGGCCCGCGTCGCTGCGGTTCGCGATGTGCTCGTTCACATGGAGCCGTTCGAGGGGTGACGCCCCTTCCGGAGCGGTTCGCCGGCACGCTGCAGCGGCTCGGAGTGACCGACCGGGCGGTGGTGTTGGCCGTGTCCGGTGGGCCCGACTCATTGGCGATGCTCGAACTCACGGCCACCGTTGCCGCCCCGCTCCGGCTTTGCCCGGTGGTGGCCCATTTCGATCATGGCATCCAGGATGGGAGCGGACGCGTCGCCGAATCGGT
>JAYUZK010000301.1:0-9167 GCA_043751835.1 Gemmatimonadota bacterium
GGATACGCCAAATGTCGCCGGTTTTCGAGCGGCTCCAACGCGCAATCAGTTGCAGGCCCGAAGATCGGTCAGGTGAGAACGTCGACCCCGGCGCGGGTCACGCGATGACTGATGAGCGGCAGCGGTTCGGCCCGCTCGCCAATGACGATGGCGCGAGCCACCGCCGCCACCGCCTCGGCGGCGGACCGGTCGGTGCGGGCGTGGACCACGGCAAGGCACTCACCGGCCGCGACCCGCCGACCCGGGGCGCAGGCGAGTTCGATCCCGACGGCCCAGTCCACGGCCTGATCGGCCCGGACCCGGCCGCCGCCTAACGTCACGATCGCGTGACCGATCGGCCGAGGCGGCACCGACTCGACCACCCCGGCCCGCGCGGCGGTCACCTCCCGCACCACCGGCGCCTTCGGCAGACGGTCCGGGTCGTCCACGACCCGGGAGTCGCCGCCCTGGGCCTCGACCATGACCCGGAATCGCTCCAAGGCGGCGCCCGACCGAACCACTCCCTCGACCGAGCGCCGAGCCGCGGCCCGATCGTCGGTTCGCCCGGCCGCAATCAGCATCTCGGCTCCGAGGGCGTACGTCACCTCCATCAGGTCGGCCGGGCCACCGCCACGGAGTCCAGCAATCGCCTCCTTCACCTCAAGGGCGTTGCCGCAAGCGATCCCGAGCGGCCGATCCATCGCGGTGCACAGAGCAATCGTCCGGCAGCCGCTCGCTTCGCCGAGGCGGATCATCGCCCCGGCCAGGACGAGGGACTCAGCGGGGTCGCGGATGAACGCCCCGCTGCCGGTCTTGATATCGAGCACCAGCCCCGTCAGCGACTCGGCCAGCTTCTTCGACATGATGCTGGCCGCAATGAGCGGGATCGACTCGACGGTGCCAGTGACGTCGCGGAGGGAGTAGAGCTTCCGGTCGGCCGGCACCAGTTCGGGGGTCTGGCCGACCATGACGACGCCGATCCGCTCCAACTGCCGGCGTGCTTCGGCCAGGCCGAGGCGAGTATTGAAGCCGGGGATCGCCTCGAGTTTGTCGAGTGTGCCGCCGGTATGGCCGAGACCCCGGCCGGAAATCATCGGCACCGCCACGTCGAGGCAGGCCAGCATCGGCGCCAGCAACAGCGAGGTCTTGTCGCCCACCCCGCCGATCGAGTGCTTATCCACCCGGGGCACCGGGCCGACTCCGCCCACCGCGAGATCCTCGAGGTGGAACTGTTCGCCCGACGCACGCATGGCGGCCGTCAGCGCCACGAGTTCCGTCTCGGTGAGGCCCCGGAACACGATCGCCATCGCCAGCGCCGCCATCTGATAGTCCGGCACCCGGTCGGCAACGTACTCGGCGATCAGGACCTGCCATTCGGCGGGCTCGAGCGCCCCGCCGTCACGCTTCCGCTCAATCAGGCGCGGTACCACGAGAGTGCCGTCACTCATATCATTCCCCGATGCTCGGACCGCTGTTGCTCTTGACCCTGACCGCCGCCCCGCCCGACTCCCTGGTGGCCAAGGGCCGGGCCCTGGCCGATCGGGCGCCGCGGGAAGCCCTCGCCCTGTTCCAGCAGGCGCTGGCGCACGATTCGCTCGACTACGAAGCCAATTGGCGGGCCGCCGCCGTCCTGGTGAACATTGGCAAGGACACCCCCGATACGGTGAAGAGCGCCACAAGGGATTCGGCCTACCTCGCCGCCGAACGCTTCGCCCGCCGGGCAATCCGGGTCGACAGCATGGCCGCCGAGGGGCATTTTGCGCTGGCCATGGCCCTCGGGCGGGTAGCGCTCACCCGATCGACGAAGGACCGGGTCCGGTACGCCGTCGAGATCTACAGCGCCGCGACCCGGACCCTCGCGATCGACCCCCGACACGACGGCGCCCACCATGTGCTCGGCCTCTGGCACGCTGAAGTGATGAGGACCTCGGGCTTCAACCGGTTCCTGGCCCGGCATCTGTTAGGCGGGAAAATACTTGGCCAGGCCAGCTGGGCCCGGGCGATCGAGCATCTCGAAGCCGCGGTGCGGCTCGACCCGGACCGGATCTTCCACCGGCTCGACCTGGCGCGGGTCTACCAGGACCGGAAGCGGTACGGAGACACCCGGCGCGAGTTGAAGAAGATCGCGGCCCTCCCCAACCAATATCGGCTCGACCCGAGGTACCACGAGGAAGCGGCCGCGCTGGCCCGCGCCATCGCGGGCCGGGCCGATCCGAAGGCGGCGGATCCTTAACGGCGCCGACGGATCTCGTCCCGAACCCGGTCGTCGAGTTCTTCCAGCCGGTCGCCGATCTGGTCCTTGGTCGTACGAAGACGGCGACGGAGTTGCCGCCGGGTGTCCCGGCCGGAGCCCGGCGCCAGCAGCAGCGCCACCGCGGCGCCCACCACGGCCCCTACGAGCAGCCCGAGCCCGAAGCCGGTCCGTCCCTCATCACCGATTTCGACCGGTTTCCGGTCATCGTCATGGGAAGTGTCCATGACGGAACGTAGCCCCGAGGCCGGTCCCGGTTCAACCGAGTTCGCTTGCCCCGGCATCCTCGTCCCGTCAATTTCCTTCTCATGGCCCTCCCCAATCCCCGGTTCCCCGCCGCTGACCCGGACCGTCTCCAAGTCCGGATCGAGGAGCTGGAGCACGAACGTCGCCGCCTCCTCATGGTCGTTGAGTTACTCCGCGACCTGGCCGGCTCGCTCAACTATCGTGACATCGTCCAGGCGGTGGCCCGCCGGATCGGTTACGCGCTCGAACTCGACCGCTGTTCGGTGTTCCTGACCGAGAAGGGGGGCGGCACCGTTCATCTGGTCGCGAGTTACGAGGATCCGGCCCTTCGGAGCAAGACAGTCGATCTCGCTCTATATCCCGAACTCCGCCGGGCCCTCGAAAGCGGCGAGGTGGTCAACATCCCCGACGTGATCCATGAGCCGACGCTCGAGCCGGTACAGGACATGTTGGCTGGCCGCCGGGTCCAGTCCATTACCGTAGTCCCCGTGGCGTGGAAGAAGGTCACCATTGGAGCGATTTTCCTCCGGACCGATCGAACCCGGCCCCCACTCTCGCCGGCCGATATTCAGTGGGCTCGCCTGGTGGCCGACGTCACCGCCCGCTCCCTTCGTACCGCCCACCGGTTCGAACGGCTGCAAGCCCGGAACCGCGGGAGCGAGACCGCCCTGGCCAAGGATCGCGAGCGCGCCGCGATGATCTCCTTCCTGAAGCGGCTCCTGACTGCCTTCACCGAGCACGACCAGGCGGCCCTCGACGATTTGGTGCCCCAAGCCGGTCAGGCCGAGCTCGATCGACTGGCGGGGGTTGCCCTCACGGTCCTGACCCGCGAGACCTCGCAATGAGCACAGCGCCGGCGAACGTCTGCCGGCGCGCGGCGGAACTCCGAACCCTCCTCGACCGGGCCAACTATCTCTACTACGTCGACGACGCTCCGGAATTGAGCGACGCCGAGTACGATCGGCTGTTCCGGGAGCTGCAGGCCATCGAGCGAGATCACCCTGACCTGGCGGTTCCCGATAGCCCGACCCGTCGGATCGGAAGCGAGCCCGCGTCCGCCCTCACCAAGCATACTCATCGTCGCCCGATGCTCTCCCTGGCCAACGCGTTCGATCCCGAAGAACTGGCCGGGTGGGAGGACCGGAACGCGAGAATCAATCCGGAAGTCCGATCAGGCGGCTACGCGATCGAGGTGAAGATCGACGGCGCCGCGGTGAATCTCACCTACGCCCATGGCCGCTTGGCAACCGGCGCCAGCCGCGGGAACGGTATCGTCGGCGAGGACATCACCGCCAACCTCCGCACGATTCCCGACATACCGCTGGTGCTCAAAGGCAAGGGGCATCCCGCGTTGATGGAAATCAGGGGCGAGGTCTACTTCCCGCTGAAAGCCTTCGCCGGGCTGAACCGGCGGCGCGAAGCGGCGGGTGAACCTCCCTTCGCCAACCCCCGGAACGCGGCGGCCGGAAGCCTCCGCCAACTCGACCCCGCAACGACCCGGTCCCGCCGGCTTCGGATGTTCGCCTTCCAGGTCGAGGTGATCGAGGGCTCCCTGCCGATCCCGACCCACGAACGCGCCCTGGAGCTCCTCGCCGGGTGGGGGTTCCCGGTCGAGCCGCACCATCGAACGGTGCCGGCCCTCGCCGATGTCCAGGCCGCGGTGCCGGATTTCGAGCGGCTCCTGGCCGAACTGCCGTTCGAGGCGGACGGCGTCGTGGTCAAGGTGAACCGCCGCGACCTGCAGGAAGATCTCGGCGTCGTGGGCGGCAGGGAGCCTCGCTGGGCGATCGCCCGGAAGTTCGCGCCGGAGGTAGCCGTCACCCGCCTCCTCGAGATCCGGATCAACGTCGGCCGGACCGGCGCCCTCAACCCCTACGCGGTACTGGAACCGGTCGAGGTCGGCGGCGTGACCGTCTCGAGCGCCACCCTGCACAACGAAGACCTGATTCTCCAGAAGGACATTCGGGAGGGCGACTGGGTCGAGGTGATGCGGGCCGGCGAAGTCATTCCCCAGGTGATCGGCCCGCTCCGCGACCGCCGGACCGGCGAGGAACGGCCCTTCACGCCGCCCGAGGCCTGCCCCGCCTGCGGGACGCCGGCGGTCCGGCCGCCGGACGAGGCGATGCGGTACTGCCCGAACGCCGCCTGCTCAGGCCGGATGTTTGAAGGCATTGTTCACTTCGCGTCCCGCGACGCCATGGACATCCGGGGCCTGGGCTACGAGCGGGTTCGGCAACTGCTCGACGCCGGCCTGATCGCCGATGTCGCCGATCTCTATCGGCTCGACGTCGCCGACCTCGTCAAACTCGATCGCTTCGCCGATCAATCGGCCTCCCACCTGGTGGCGGCGATCCGCGAATCGACGACCCGGCCGCTTGCGGCTCTCCTCTTCGGCCTCGGCATCCGGCACGTCGGGAAGAATATCGCCCAGCTCCTCGCCCGCCGGTTCCGTACCATGGCGGCACTTCGGGCCGCGGACGCGGCGACGATCGCCGACGTCCCGGGCATCGGGCCCACGATCGCGGCGGCGGTGGAAGAATTCTTCGCCGGTGACACCAACCGGAGCCTGGTCGACCGGCTCGCGGCGGCCGGGATCTCGCTGGAGGAGCCTAACGCCCCGGACACCGACGGCGCCCTGGCCGGCAAGACCTACGTGCTGACCGGCACACTTGCCGCCATGTCGCGAGGCGAGGCTGCCGGCCTGATCGAACAGGCCGGCGGCCGGGTGGCCGGGACCGTGAGCAAGAAGACCGATACCGTCGTGGCGGGTGCGGAGGCCGGCGCCAAACTCGACCGGGCCCGGGAACTCGGGCTCGAGATCATCGATGAGGACGAACTCTTGCGCCGGGTCGGCCGAAAAGCCTAGCTTGCGGCATGGCGACGACCCTCTCTCTCCCGCGGCTGGCCATCGGACGCGCCAGCCTTCAGCAACTCACCGCAGCCCTCGAACGCGAAGTACCGGCCCAATCGGCGGCACTGCTCCGCGAGGTGGGATTCGCCGCGGGCCAGGCGGCCTACGACGGATTCGTGGAATCGGTGGCCTCGCGATTCGGGGTGGAGACACCTCAGGCCCTCGACGCCCGCTACCTCGGCGAGGCGCTCGGCGGGTTCTTCCGGGAAGACGGATGGGGATCGCTCACGGCCGAGCCGCTTGCCCCGGGGCTCCTGGCGCTCGACAGCCCCGACTGGGCCGAGGCCGAGCCCCGCGGCGCCATGGTGCCCAGTTGCCATTTCAGCACCGGGCTGCTGTCGGATGTCTTCACCCGGCTCGGCGGATATCAGGCCGCGGTGATGGAGGTGGAGTGCCGGAGCCGGGGCGACGCCCGCTGCCGCTTTCTGGTCTCGAGCCCTGATCTGTTGACCTGGCTCTACGAGGGGATGGTTGCCGGGGGATCCTACGAGTCGCTGGTCGCCCGCCTCAGGCCCGCCTAACGAGCGACCGCGCCGACCCCGTCGAGGACCAGCGACGGGAGTTGCCACGAGCCGATCCAGTCGGTCTCCGCTCCAATCGCGATCACCCGATTGAGGAGCGCGAACACGTCACCCTGCAGCACCGCCCCCTCGATCCGGCCGACCACCCGGCCCTTCTCCACCAGATAGGTCCACGGTGCCTCGACCCGGAACACCCCGGCCGCCGGATTCGGCGCCGATCCCGGTGCCAGATCCGCCACCATCAGGCCATCTCCGACTTCGCCCGCCAACTGATCCGTCGGCGTGAGCCCCGGGCGCATCACGAGGTTCGAAAACCCGGCCCGCGGAGCGGCGTAACCACGGTGCTTCCCGTGGCCCGTGGCCGGGAGTTGCACAGCCGACGCCAGACCGAGATCGAGGACCCCTGATCGGGCGACGCCCGCGTCGATCAGCGTAATCCGCCGCGCCACGACCCCGTCGTCGGAAATCGGCCGGCTCGCCGGGCGCCCATCGGCCAGCGGATCGTCAATCAGCGTCAAGCGCGAATCGAGTGCGGGCCACTGGCGACCCCCGTCGATCCAGGCCCGGCCCGCCAGCCGCGCCAGCACCGGCGCCAGCAGCGCCCGCACGGCCCGGGGCCGGAACCACACTCGGGCCGACGGCCCCACGGTCACGTCGTCCAGCACCGGGAAGCCGAGCCGGAATTCCGTCTCCTTGACGATCGACTCGATCTCGGCGAGACCGGGCGCGGCGACCTGCGAGAGGTGGACCCGACAGAGTGCCGACGTCCGGGCGTCCCGGACCGATGCGCCGAGCCCCGCAAGGGTGACCTCATAGGAGGCGGACACCCCCCGGGTATTGGCCACCTCGACCGATCCCGCCGACCGCTCCGCCCAGACCTCGACCCGCCGACCGCGCCGCTGAAGCCGGTCCATCAGGCCGCCGGCGAGCCCAAGCAGATCCCGCGCGGAGAGGGACGACGCCCCGGGCGAACGGGTGAGCACGGAAGGCAGAGGCGCGGGGGCGGGCGGCAGGAGCGAGGCGGCGTCGGAGGATTCGGCGGACCGAAGCGCCGCCTGGATAACATCCGCCGCGGCCGCAGTCGCCCCACCGGCCCAGCCGATCCGGCCGGCGGCGGCAACGCGCACCTGGAGCGTGTCGCTCTCGTCGGCGGCCACACCAACGGGGCCCTCGCCGTCCACCACGACGGACAGGGTGTCGTCGAGCACCCGGGCGGCGTCCGCGTGGGTGATCCGCGGCGCCAGGTCGATCAAGAGGGGGCCGATCATCCGTAGAGCGGCCCGACGTCGAGGTCGAGGAACCGGGTATGGGGGGCGCCCGTCGTGACCGGGCGGATCGGGCCCGACTCGTGGAGACCGGCGGCACTCGGATCCCAGGCAAAGTCCCCGGCGACCCGGTCGAGTCGGCCGAAGAGCGAAAGCAACTCGCAGGAGATCGGCGCACACTTCACCGTTTCGGCGAGCTGTCCGTCCCGGATCAGTCGGGCGACCGCCGGCGTGATCGACAGCTGACGCCCGTCGATCGCAAGACCGAGGATGTCGGCCACGTAGATGCCCGACGGCACGTCGGCGATCAGCGCCTCGAGGCTATCCTGCCCCTTCACCAGATAGCTGTTGGCGGGGCGCGCAGCCGGCACGGAGCGGAGCGTCGGGGCGAGGGCGTGACCGGTCGGGCTGGCGCCGGCACGCGCGGCGGTTTCCCGGGTGTGGAGATGCCCCACGACGACACCGTTCTGCACCAGCATTGCATGGCTGGTCGGCGTTCCCTCGTCGTCGAGGGCAAGGCTGGTCCGGAGGCCGGGAGCCGTGGGATCGTCCCCGACCGAGAGGCACTCCGGACCGACTCGGGTGCCGAGGGCGAAGGTCTCCCGCTCGAGACCCCTGGCTGGTGATCGGCAGAAATTTACCACGCCCTGGAGCACCAAGGCGCCGGTGGCCCGGGGATCGAAGACCACCGGATAGCGGCCGGCCCGGACCGGCGGCGCGTGGAGCCGGGACACCGAACGCTCCGCCACCTGGCGGAACAGCGCGCTTCGGTTGCCGAACGAACCCCAGCCGCCCGGCACCACCAGCGATTCGAGGGCCCGCTCCTGAGAGCCATCCTCGCCGGCCACCGCCAGCGCGCCTAACGTCGATTCGCAGCGGAGGTCGTGGAGCCAGGATCCCTCGCTGGTGAGGAGCCAGGTCTCGAGGACCGTGTCACCATAGCTGGTCCGGGAGTCCACCACCCGGCGGTCGTGGCCGGTGAGGTCACCCGTCAGCGCGCCGAGGAGTTCCCGTTTTTCCGACAAGGGGACGAGGCGGGGATCGCCGACGAGTTGGTCGACCTGCTCCAGCTGCCGGATGGGAATCGGCGCGAGCCGGATCGGTCGCTCCGGCCGAGTCTCCAGCGACAGCTCGTGGGCCCGCTGCACGGCGGCCACCGCCCGCTCCGGATCGGTGAACGCCACGGCACCCCAGCCGTGGCCGTCCACCAGACACCGGGCGACCCCGCCAAACGCATGGTACTCGGTGGCAACTTCGAGACGCTGCTTCCGGAACACCACCGCGGTGGACCACCGGCGTCGGAGGCGAACCTCGACGTATCCGGTGGCCGCGGCGATAGCCCGGCTCAGCGCTTCACGCATCGCGCCCCTGGCCGGGAACCCAATCGGGCCGCGGGACCAACTCGCCGTCCCGAAGGACGTCCCGGTCCCACGGGAGGATGATCGCCTTTTCCGTCTCGAAGGAGTGAAAGTCGGGGGCGTAGGGCCCGGTCTTGAACGACACCGCCGTTCGAACCTCGGCCGGCTCCATCGAGCGGATTTCGTTGAGGGCGAGCTTGAGGGTGTGCCCGGTGTCGCAGGTTTCGTCCACCAGCAGCACCCGGCGCCCGCGGATCACCTGAGGAGGGCCGCTGACCAGCACGGGCATCGCGCCGGCCTTCTTTCGGGTCACCGTCATCGAAACGAAGTCCCGTTCGAGGAGTGCCGCGATCACCGCCGCAGGGATCACCCCGGCCTTGGCGATCCCGAGGATGATCTCGGGTTCGTAGGCCCGCGCCACCTTCAGGGCCAGGGCCCGGCACAGCTCCCCGAACAGGGGCCAGTCGATTTCGAGGACCCCACGGGTGGTGTCCAGCGGGCGTCTCGGCATGAAGCCTCCGGGGGTGAGAAAGGGGACTCGGGACGCCGTAGTATAGGCCTCCGGCAGGCGGTCCGAAAGTCAGCCGCACGGTGACCCCGATCGGCCAAGCCCGACAACGACTTGTGTTGCACCGG
>JAYUZK010000302.1:0-5449 GCA_043751835.1 Gemmatimonadota bacterium
CGTACGGCGGCCGGCCGCTGAAGATGCCGACGCCGCCGCGAACCACCATGCCGCCGGTGCCGAAAATGTCGTAGTTGAACCCGAGGCGCGGCGACACGAGCGCATTCCCGCTCGGGAAGTTGCCGGTATGAATCGCCAGCGTACTCGAGGCCAGCTTGGTGTTCTCCACCGGCTTGTCGTTGGTGGGGACGTCGACCCGGACCCCGCCGGTCAGGGACAGCCGGTCGCTCAACTGCCAGCGGTCCTGCACGTAACCCCCAAGCTGCTTCACACCCCAGTCCGCCGTGGCGCCGCCCGGCCGGGCTTCCAGGTTCACCTCATACCGGTTCGGCCTGGCCGCCGCCAGGTCGTCGGCGCTGTTGAAGGTCCAGACGCCGAGGTTGCCCGCGAAGAAGGTGTTCTTGAAGCTGAAGAACTCGTTGTGGGTCCCGACCGTGATCGAGTGGTTGCCGAGGCCGAAGGTGAAGTTGTCGGTCACCTCATAGATGTTCTGACCCAGGGAGTTGGCGCCCGAGAATTTCTCGCCGCCGGCGGCGAGGTAATTGCCGGTCACGTCGCCCTGGACCAGGAACAGCGGCACCTGGTTCGGAATCACGCGGCCGTCCCGCACGGTCTGATACCCAACCAGGAGTTCGTTCGACGCCGCGCCGATCGTGCTGGCGACCTTGAGGCGGGTGCTGTTCGTCTTGCTGTTGAACTTGTAACCGCTGTTGGAGAGCATCCAGCCGTCGCGGTCGGTTCGGTTGCGGCTCCCGCGAAAGAAGGAGTCGTCACCCGAATCGACAACGTTGTGAGAGAGCTCCACGAAGTGCTTGGCGCTGGCCTGCCAGCTCAACTTGCCGAAGACGTTGTTGTCCGGCCGGCCGAGCGACGGAGCGTCCGGACCGCCCGGGTCGTACCCGTACTGACTCTTGATGATGCTCCGGACCCGGTCGGCGGTGGCCGACGTGATACCGGTCGAAGGGATCGACGTTTCGTTACCGACGAACGGCTGGAGCCGGGTCTGGAAGTCGCCGGAGACGAAGAAGTGAAGCTTGTCCTTGATGATCGGGCCGCCGAACGTGCCGCCATACTGCTTGACCGAGAAGTTGGCGAACTTGGCGCCCGCGGTGTCCCGGCCGACCAGGTCCTGACGCTGCAGGTATCCGAACACGGACCCCGAGAACTTGTTGGCGCCGGATTTGGTGATCGCGTTGACAAGGCCGCCCGAAAAGCTGCCGTACCGGACGTCGTACGGGGCGACCAGGATCTGGAATTCCTGAAGCGCTTCGACCGAGAGCGGCTTGTTGCTCGCCTGCCCGCCCGGGGTACCGGTGGCGGCCAGACCAAAGATGTCGTTGTTCACGCCACCGTCGATCTGGATGTTGTTGAAGCGGTTGTTCTGGTTCCCGATGATCGCGCCCCCGCCGGGCGTCGAAACCACCTGCGGGCTCGTGGCGATCAGGTTGGTGAAGTTCCGGCCGAGGAGCGGCAGGCGGGCGATGGCGGTGTCGTTGATCGTCTGGGCAGGGCCGGTCCGGCCCGAATTGATGAGCGGGTTGGTCACCGAGATCGCGACGAGTTCCTCGAGCGTCACCACCTGGGCCTTCATCTCGAAGTCGGCGGTGTAGCGCTGGCCCAGCGCCAGCACGACGCCGCTCTTGCTGGCCTTTTCAAAGCCGATCGCCCGGACTTCAATCGTGTACGGGCCCCCGACCGTGACGTTCTCGAGGTTGTAGCGGCCGTTGGACCGGGTCATCGTCTGCTGCCGGGCGCCGTTGGCAAGGTTGATGACCCGGACGAGTGCCGACTCGATCGGGTGGCCACCCTCCCGGGTGACGATCCCCTGGACTGCTGCGCTGGTGATGCCCTGCGCCAGTGCAGGCGACACCACGGCCACGCTAAGCGAGCACGAAACAACAAGATAGGTGACTCTTCGGTAGGCGGACCGCATCAGCAGCTCCAGCAGTTTTGGGCAGTTGGGCACCGTAGACGCGACAAACATACGGCTGGGTAGGCACCGGTCAAGCAAGGGTGTGTTTCGGGTCTGCAACGGCGTCACGCCACCATCTTTCGGCCGAGTGTCAGGTAGTACACCGGGACGCCAATCCCGAGGATCACGAATGTGACGCCGGTGTTCACCGGATCGGTGACGAACGCGTTGACGACCATCCCGATCGCGGCCAACAGGAAGATGATCGGCACCAGCGGATAGCCGATGGTCCGGTACGGCCGCTCCGCGTTCGGCAGGCGCTTCCGGAGCGTGAAGACCGCCCAGATCGCCATGATGTAGAACGGCCAGATCCCCAGGATGAACCGGTCGGCCAACTGCTGGAAACCACTGAAAAGGACGTAGCCACAGCCCAGAATCGCCGCCAGCCAGATCGCCACGGATGGGGTCTGGAAGCGGGGCGACACCCGCGCAACACCCTTGAGGAAAAGCCCCCGGTCAGCCATCGCGAAGAAGATCCGCGGGTTGGTCAGCATCGAGCCGTTGAGCGTCCCGAAGCACGAGATCATCACGATGGCCGAGACCACGGCAGCCCCCGCTCCGCCCAGCAGCGGAATCCGGCTTGCGGCGGTGGCGGCGATCAGCTTCTCGCCCGCCATTTCCGGCACCGGGACCAGGTAGATGTAGGCGGCATTGAGTGACAGGTAGACGGCCACGATCAGGACCGTGCCGATGATCAGTGCCCGGGGAAAGTTCCGGCCCGGATCCTTGATCTCGCCCCCGATGTACGACAGATCGGCCCAGCCGTCGTACGCCCACATGACCGACACGAGGGCCGCGCCCACGGCGGACAGGCTGAACGCGGCGGTCCCGGTCCCACTGAAATTGGCCGCATGCCCGTCGCCGGCGGTGAACGCCAGCAACACCAGCCCGACCATCGCGGTGTACTTGGCGATGGTGGCAACCCCCATGACGCGGGCGGCATGGCGAGTGCCCAGATAGTTGATCAGTGCCACCACCAGAATGGTGCCGGCCGCCGTGGACCGAATCCCCATCGGGCTCAGCGGCACGAAATAGCTCAGATACTCGGCAAAGATCGTGGCGATGGCTCCCAGGGCCGACGCCCGGATCACCGTGAGCTGCGACCAGCCGAACAGAAATGCCGGGAGCCTGCCGTAGGCCTCCTCGAGATACGCGAAGATCCCGCCCGACCGGGGGTACATCGCGGCCAATTCCGCCAGCGTCAGCGCGCCAAACAGGGCCAGCATGCCGCCGAGCACCCAGGCGAGGAGGACCGGGCCCGGCTGACCCAGTCTGGTGGCCACACTGGCGGGCACCCGGAAGATTCCGGACCCGATGGTGGTCCCGACGATCACTGCCACGGCGGAAAAGAGGCCAACGGTACGCGGCAGGCGCTCGACTGGGTCGGTCATTGGGCTCCCGGAAGACGGAAGTGTATATTCATGATGCAAGACTTCCTTTATCCTACGGCACCAGCGACCCAATGGCTACCATGCTGCGCGACCTCGTCGCGCTGACCAAGCCGCGAATCATTTCGCTGCTGCTGCTCACCACGATCGCCCCCATGTTCATCACCGATCAGGGGCTGCCGTCGTGGAGCCTGGTCGGATGGGTGGCCCTGGCCGGCTATCTGATGGCGGGCGGCGCCAACGCGGTCAACATGTGGTTCGACCGCGACATCGATGAGCTCATGGCCCGGACCCGAACCCGCCCGATTCCCTCAGGCCGGATTCCGGCCGGGGCCGCGCTGCTCTTCGGGGTCGCCCTCGCGGCGACCGCGTTCACGCTCTTCTGGACCCGGGTGAACCCGCTTTCCGCCTGGCTCTCGCTTTCCGGGTTCCTCGTCTACGTCTTCATCTACACTGTTTGGCTCAAACGCTCGACGCCGCTCAACATCGTGATCGGCGGCGCGGCCGGGGCCTTCCCGCCGCTGGTCGGCTGGGCCGCGATGACCAACTCGATCGGCCTCGCCGCCCTCACGCTCTTTGCCATCATTTTCTACTGGACCCCGCCCCATTTCTGGGCCCTGGCTCTCGTCAAACAGGGCGACTATGCCAAGGTCGGCGTGCCGATGATGCCGGTCGTCAAAGGCGATCGCCACACCAAACGCCAGATGCTTGCCTACACCATCGTGCTGCTGCCGCTCACCATCCTGCCGACGCTGGCCGGCAGCCAAGGCGTGGTCTACGGCCTCGCCGCCCTGGCCCTCGGCGGCCGGTTCCTCTGGTACTGCGTCAAGGTGCTGCGGGAACCGGGCGTGACGCCGACCGCGTGGAAGATGTACAAGTACTCGCTGCTCTACCTGGCGCTGCTATTCGTCGCCATGGGAGTCGACCGGGCCCTGCCGTTCGGCCACCCCGTGATCCCGGTGAAGTTGGACCTCGTTCGCGCCGCGGCCGCCCAGGGCGAACACCAGCACTAGCCCGCTTACTTGTCGGTGGCCAGGACGGTCCGTCCGAGGAACCCCACGACCTCCCGCACCCCGGCCGGCGTCATCAGGTCCTGCCACCGCGGCTCCCGCGGCTCGCCCGGGTCGTTGCTCCGGACCAGCCCGAACCCGCCTAACGCCCCCCGGTCCACGAACACGTAGTACCGGCGCGTCTGCTCGAAGTACCGCCAGATTTCGTAGCCCGGAGTCCCGCCCCGCTGTTCCCGGCGGAGCACCTGGGGCGGAAGCCCCTGGCGGAGAAAGATCCGGCCCCGGTCGGTCTGCCAGCCGACCAGCCGGCGCCGGGCATCGGTGTAGAACGCGTTGACGTAGGTGACGCCGTCGTAAAACTGGGCCCGGCGCTCGTTACCGGCCGTCCGCGGCGAGGGGTCGCGCGGCCGCCAGAAGGCGACCAGGAACGCCCGCTTCTCCTCGTCGGCGACCCGACCCTGCCAGCTGTCGAGTTCCCGCGGTTCGGCGATGGTGCTCAAGGGCGCAAAGGCCAGGTCGAGCTGGGGACCGGGGAGCCCGTCGAAATACGCCTGATCGGAGAGGGCCGACGGAGCGCTCGCCGCCACCGGGTCGACCACGAAACTCGCCTCCCGCACGACCGCGGCGCCGCCCAAATCGATCGACGCCCGGAGCCGGTACCGGCCGGCCGGAAGGTCGCCCAACTCCATCTGGCCGGTGACCAGCCCGATCCCCGCGACAGCCCGCATTGGCGCCGGACCCACCCGCCGGCGCTCGAACCCGGTCGAGTCCGTGACCGCCAGCGTCAGGCGCCCCTCCGTCACCGTCCCGGCGTAGGTCTCCAGCAGGTATGCCACCGATGCGGTGGGGCCGCCGACCGTCACCTCCGGCGCGATCGCCACGATCAGCCCGCCGCGGCGGAACTCACCCGGCTGGGGCAACGTGTCGAGCGATGCAACCGGCCGAAGCCACGAGCTGATCATCAGATCGGATGCGGCCGGAGGCACCCCATATCCCTCGACCGGCAGACTCAAGTCGGCCCGACGGCCGGACACCGAGTCGGTTACCGACGCCTCGAGCCGAAACCGGCCGGCCCGGAG
>JAYUZK010000303.1:0-7056 GCA_043751835.1 Gemmatimonadota bacterium
GACGTCCGCGAATTTCCCTGGGGCGAGAACACCCCGGTCGACCAGCCCGACGATCCCCGCCGTCTGGCCACTGCTCGCCTCGATGGCGCGGGCGAGGGATATCACCCCGCGGTCGAGCGCATACCGGCGGATCTTCCTGGGGAAGGTCCCGTACTTCCGGGGGTGACCGGCTGAGCCGTCCGAGCCGGTTACCACAAAGCTCTGCATCATGAACCGGTCGATGTCGGCTTCGTTCATGTTGAACGACGCGACCGCCGCGTCGCCGGTGAGGATGATGGCGATGGCCGCCTCGATCGGCGGTGCCTTGGTTGCGGCAGCGACCTCGGCGAGCCGTTTGCCTCGCCATTTTCCCTCGGTAATCAGCAGCGCCTCGGCGCCGCCCCGGCGACGAAGATTTTCCGTCATCTCGGTCACGATCTTCGCGCGGATTTCGGATCGGGCAAACCGGCTCTTCAGGGAATCGCGGCCTCCGGCCTCCGCCCACCGCGGCAAAAGGGCTGCGCCCACGCTGGTGCCGGAGGCGGTGTAGGGATACTGGTCCGCGGTGACCCGTTGGCCGGCCGCCCGAGCGGCGAGAATCCGGGCCACGACCTCGTCGCTCTTGCCCCAGACGTCCACGCCAAGCGCCTTGATATGGGATATGTGAACGGGAATCCCGGATTCCAGGCCGATCCGGATCGCCTCGTCGATCGCGCCAAGAAGCCCGATCGTGTAACTCGACTCGTCGCGGATATGGGAGTCGTAGTAGCCACCGGCCGCCTGGGCCACCTTGGCGAGTTCGATCACTTCGTCCGTGGTGGCGTAGCTGCCGGGGGCGTAATAGAGGCCGGTGGACAGGCCGAAGGCGCCGTCCCCCATCGCCCGCGACACCAGCGATCGCATGCTGTCGAGCTCCGTCGCCGTCGGCGCCCGGGCGGCCATGCCTAACACAGCACCCCGCACCGCCCCGTGGCCGACCAGAAAGGCGATATTGGCGCCGACCCCCTGCGCCAGCCTGGCGCGAACCGTGCCGACCGCTGGAGATCCTCCGCCATCATTCCCGGTCACCAGGGTGGTAACGCCCTGGAGCAGAAATCCCGGCAGTGGGCGCCGGATGGGGTCGCGGAGGTCCTCGTCAATGTGGGTATGGGGATCGATGAACCCGGGCGCGACGACGAGGCCCTTGGCGTCGATGGTCCGGAGCGCCGCCGTCCCCGGCGGCGCCGTCCCGACAAAGACGATCCGGTCGCCGCGGATCCCGACGTCGGCGATCCGCGGTGCGCCACCGGTTCCATCGTACACGCTGCCGCCCCGGATCAGGACATCGAGCCGGCCCTGAGCGACCGCGGCGGAGGTGAGCCCGAGCAGCAACGCCGCAGCGACGCGAGCGATCATGGCACCAGCTCCGGCTTGTCCTTCACCTCGATCCCGAGAACGTGCTTCGAGAAGAACGCGTACTCGCGCTTGATCTTGTCGAGCATGTGCCTCGGTTCGAGCAGACCGTGCGGTTCCCGCGGGAAGAACACCAGTTCCACGGGTACGCCGTTCTTTTTCAGTCCCATGTACAGCTCCTGGGCCTGGCCGATCGGCACCCGGGTGTCCTGCTGGCCGTGGAGGATGAGGGTCGGCGTTTTCGCCTGCTTGATGAACGTCATCGCCGATGCTCGGCGGTAGGCTTGCTCGTCGTCCCATGGCTGGGCGCCGTAGTAGTCCTCGAGCACCGACTGGAGATCGTTGGTCGAATACATCGAGTACATGTTGGTGAGGCCGGCCCCGACCATCACGGCCTTGAACCGGTTGGTCTGGGTGAGCGTCCACGCCGTCATGTAGCCGCCATAGCTCCAGCCGCCCTGCGCCATCCGGCTCGAGTCGGCAATGCCGCGCTTTACCCGATAGTCGAGGCCGGCCTGGATATCCTGGAAGTCACCATGGCCCCAGTCGCGGTAGTTCGCGGCGAGGAACTTCTCGCCGTAACCGCTCGAGCCCCGGGGATTCGGAAGGAACGCCACCCAGCCCTGGCCGGCGTAGACCTGGGCCGGATTGTACCAGTTGGCGGGGAAGGACTGATCCCAGGCCCCCGACGGCCCGCCGTGAATGATCGCGACCGTGGGATACCGCTTCCCGGGCTGATACCCGACCGGGTAGACGACCACCCCTTCGACCTCGAGCCCATCCTTGCTCTTCCAGCGAACCACTTCGCCTTTCCCCATTGGGACCGAGGCGAGTTCGGGGTGGAGGTGCGTCAGCGCCGTCTGACTCCACGGACCGTCCAACATGGCCACATGGACTTCTTCGGGAGACGAAATGGACCCTCGGGGGAAGGCGATCACCTTTCCGTCGGACGAGACCGACGGCGCTCCCCCGCCAAAAACGCCAAGCGCCCCCTGCAAGTCGGAGACGCGCTTGATCGGGCCCCCTGAGGCGGCCACGCGGTAGAGCTCCGCGGTCGTGCCGGTCTGGGCCCAGAACAGGAGGGCCGATCCATCGGGCGTCCACACTGCCGGCCCGGGCTGGTAGAGAAAATCCTCGCCGAGCATCTTCGGGGTGCCCCCGCTCGCCGGGATCACCGCCAGCTTGGACTGGGTGATCGAGATCGCCTTCGAGCCCTTGGTCTCAAACGCGATCCAGCTCCCGTCCGGAGACCAGGCAGGCGCCCCGTCCGGCCCATCGTTCTCGATCAGGTTCCGAGTGGCGCCGCTCGCCAGATCCACCACCATGACGTCGGTCCGGCGGGAATCATCGGCCCGGGGGGTCGGCATCGTGGTGTAGGCGATCTGCTTGCCGTTGGGCGACCAGTCGAGCCCGATGATCTGATAGTCACCCCGAACCACCTCGGTCGACTTCCGCGTTCCGATGTCGAAGACGTTGAGCCGAGCGGGAATGAAGCCCTGATCGACCACGATCGCGTCATCCTTGTCCTTCTGTTTCTTCTCCTCGTCCGGCGTCGGATCGCGGGGCGCGACGAAAGCGATCCGGTTCCCGTCCGGCGCCCAGGCAAAGCTCTGCACGCCAGTCTTGGAATCAGTGAGCTTCTCTGCTTCGCCGCCGGTCGGCGAAATCCGGTAGACCTGCGGCTTCCCGTCCCGGGTCGAGATGAAGCCGACCCAGCTGCCGTCGGCGGACCACCGGGCCTGGTCGTCCATTCCCTTGGCCGAGGTGAGGCGGATTGGCGCGCCGCCCTGCACCGCGACCAGCCAGATGTCGGACTCCATGACGCTCGTCTTCAGATCGGGCACCGTCACGGTGTACGCCACCCACCGCCCGTCTGGCGAAATCCGGATCCCGCCGAGCTGGCTCATGCCGGCTGCCTGCTCGGGTGTCAGGCCGCCCTGCGCGGCCAGCGGCACGGCGACCGTCAGCAGACCTGCGGCGATTGCCAGCGTTGGTACGTTCATCGTCCTCATCATGGCACCAGCTCCTGTTTCTCGTTCACGTCGACGCCCAGTACCGTCTTGGCAAAGAACGCGTATTCCCGCTTCATCTTGTCGACCTGGTGGCGGGGTTCGCCCAGACCGTGACCCTCGCGGGGGAAGTCCTCCAGAGGCAAACCGTCTGGTGCGGAGATTCGAGTCCAAAACTGTCGCCATACCACGGTTCAGGCAACCAGTTCACCCCGACCGCGTCCGGCGCTAGAATGGAGCATGCCGATACTCTCGTCTCAGCGCCACCTGTTCGACATCCCCGGCGACGTCGCCTACCTCAACTGCGCCTACATGTCTCCCCTGTCGAACGCGGTCGCGGCGGCCGGCCGGGATGGCGTCGACCGGAAGCGTCATCCGTGGGCCGTCCTGCCCGCCGATTTCTTTGCACTCGCCAACCAGGCTCGTAACGCCTACGCCAGACTGCTCGGTGCTCCGGCCACGGCGGATGACATCGCCCTCGTTCCGGCCGCGTCCTACGGCATGGCGGTGGCATGCGCCAACTTGCCGGTCGGGGCCGGACAGACCGTGCTCGTCCTGGCGGAAGAGTTCCCGTCCACCATCCTCGCGTGGCGGGAGCGAGCCCGGGCCGCCGGCGCCGAGCTGATCACCGTGCCCCGCCCCGCCGATCATGACTGGACGGGCGCGATCCTCCAGCACATCGACCACCGCACCGCCGCCGCGGCCCTCCCGGCGGTTCATTGGATCGACGGAGCCGCGGTCGATCTGGTCCGGGTGGCGGCCCGGCTCCGCGAGGTCGGGGCCGGCCTGGCGCTCGACCTGACCCAGTCGTTAGGCGCTCGGCCGTTTCCGCTGGCGGAGGTGGATCCTGACTTCCTGGTGGTGGCCGGTTACAAGTGGCTCCTCTCGCCGTACTCGACCGGCTTCCTCTACGTCGCCCCTCGCCGGCAGAACGGGCGGCCGCTCGAGCATCATTGGTTCGGGCGGGCCGGGTCGGAGGACTTCAGCAACCTGGGATACCCCGACGGCTTCCAGCCCGGCGCCCGCCGCTTCGACGTCGGGGAGCCATCCAATTTCGGCCTGCTGCCCGGCGCGATCGCGGCGGTCGAACAGATCCTCGAGTGGGGCGTGGACCGGATCGAGGCGACGGCCGGCGCTTTCACCGACGCCATCGCCATCCGGGCCGCGCCGCTCGGGCTCACCGCCGTTCCGGCGCCGCTGCGGGCCCGTCATTACCTCGGCCTCACGACCGCCGAGCGACTGCCGGCGGATCTCGGTGGAGCGCTGGCCCGGCATGGGGTCCATGTCAGCATCCGCGGCGGCCGGACCCTCAGGATCACCCCGCACGTCTATAACGAAAGTTGGGAAGTGGATCGTCTCTTTGCCGTGCTCGAACCCGTGTTGGCTGGACCGAGGCCTTGACCTGTGGGCGATCGCTGCCTAGCTTAACGGCCATGACCAAGCGCAACGCTTCGATGCAGTGGTGGTGGCCCTGGCGCGATTTCGCGGTGGGGCAAGCGTGCGTTTGAGTCGATAAGTCATCGAATCCAGACCCCGGAGCCCACCGCGCAAGCGGTGGGCTTTTTTGTTTCAAGGCCCGCCGCGCGGTCTCCCCAAACAGCAAAGGCTGGTCATGATCATCGTCTTGAAACCGCACGCCACCCAGGCGCAGGCGGACGAACTGGTTCGGGACATCGCGGCGGCGGGCCTGAAGCCGCTCCACATGCCCGGCGCCGAACGCGTGGTCCTCGGCGCGCTGGGCGACGAACGGGTCCTCGAGCGGCTCCACCTCGAGAGCCACCCGATGGTCGAGAGCGTCAAGCCGATCCTGGCGCCTTACAAGCTGGTCGCCCGGGAACTCCATCCGGCCGATACCGTCGTGTCGTTGGGCGGTGTCCCGATCGGCGGCGAACGGATCGTCGTGATCGGGGGCCCCTGTTCAGTCGAAAGCGACGACCAGATGCGGGCAACCGCCCAGGCCGTGGTCCAGGCCGGCGCCCGGGTGCTCCGGGGCGGCGCGTTCAAGCCGCGGACCAGCCCCTACGCCTTCCAGGGCCTTGGCCGGGAGGGGCTCGAGATCCTCAAGACCGTGTCCGGTGAGCTGGGTGTGCCGGTTCTGACCGAAGTCCTCGATCCCGCCGACGTGGAGTTGGTGGACCGTTATGCCGACGCCTTCCAGGTCGGGGCCCGCAACATGCAGAACTTCCGGCTGCTTCAGGCGTTAGGCAGGAGCCGGAAGCCCGTGGTCCTCAAGCGAGGTATGGCCGCCCGGATCGACGACCTCCTGCTCGCCGCCGAGTATATCCTGGCCGAGGGGAACCCGAACGTGATCCTCTGCGAGCGGGGAATCCAGGGGTTCGATTCGGCCACCCGCAACGTCCTCGACCTGACCGCCGTGCCCGCGATCAAGGCCCGGAGCCACCTCCCCGTCCTCGTCGATCCGTCTCACGGCACCGGCGTCCGTGACTACGTCGCCCCGATGGCCAAGGCCGCGGTGGCCTGCGGCGCCGACGGCCTCCTGATCGAAGTCCACCATGACCCCCGCCAGGCGCTGTCCGACGGCCACCAGTCGCTCGACCCGGATCAGTTTGCCGCTCTGATGCGGGATCTCGGACCGTTCGCGCACGCGGCGGGGCGGTCGCTGTGATGACGCCAACCCGCGGACTCGGCACAGTGACTCCGCTCGTCCGCCGCCTCACCGGCGCGCCCGACCCACTGGCGCTCTACCGCTGCCTCACCGGCGGCCGGGCCGACACGTTCCTGCTCGAGTCGGCCGACCGGGCGGGTGGCACCGGTGAGCGCAGCCTGATCGGGATCCGGTCCGCCCTCCGGCTCCGGGCCAACCGCGAGGCCGTCACGCTCGAGGCGCTCTCGCCTAACGGCGATGCCGCTCTGGCGTGGCTCGGGCAGATCGCCGGCATCCGGATCGAGGGCCGCCGGGCTCGGGTCCCGATCGGCCGGGGGTCGGTGGGGAATGAACGGGATCGGTTCCGGCAGCCGTCGCCGCTCGACCTGCTCCGCACTCTGGCGTTCGGACCGACGCTGACGGACAACCCGAACCCGTGGTGCCATCTGCTGGCCGGCGTGATCGGCTACGACGCGATCGACTATTTCGAACGACTGCCTGACGGTGCGCCCGATCCGCTCGACCAGCCGCTGGTCGAGTGGTGTCTGCCGGACGCCCTGGTCGTGATCGACCACGTCCGCCGCTCGACCACGGCCATCGCGACCGCGTGGGGCGGACCCAACTTCGCCGAGCGATTTCACGACGGCGAGCGGCTGCTCGTGGGCCTGGAAGCGGCCATTTCACTCGCCGGTTCCGCCCCCCCCGCGGCGGCGGCGCCACCGACCGACGCCCACGAGGCCCACGACGCCGAGGTCGAGGTGGACCAGTCCGACGCCGAGTATGCCGGCACCGTCCGGCGGCTCCAGGCGCATGTTCGTCGCGGCGACGTCTACCAGGTCGTCCCGTCGCGAACCTTCCGGATGCCCTGCCCCGATCCGTTAGGCGCCTACGCCGCCCTCCGGCGCGCCAATCCGAGCCCGTACCTTTTCTACCTGCCTGGCGAGGAGCGAACCCTGTTCGGCGCCTCCCCGGAGACCTGTCTCCGGGTAGACGGAGCCAGCCGCCGCGTATCGGTCGTGCCCATTGCGGGGACCGCGGCCCGCGGGCGCGACCCGGCGGGTGAGGTGGATG
>JAYUZK010000304.1:0-6452 GCA_043751835.1 Gemmatimonadota bacterium
TATCGCGCCGTGAGCAACGCCGTCCGATGGGCTTCGTACGCCTCGGTCACGTCGGCCTCGGCGGCGCGTTCGAGATCATCGCGCACCGCCCGGGCGACATCGTGAGCCACCCGGGCGCGGTTGATCCCGGTCTCCCGCTGGAAATTGTCCCAGAGCGTGTAGGACGCGAAGATCCCGAAGCTCTGGCGGCCGAGCCCTTGGGGAAAGAACTTGTCGTCCCAGGTGGTGGTGTTCGCGGTCAGGTTGATCTGGGGCAGGTAGGCCGACTTCCGGGACCGGATCGTTGCGGCCGTTGCCTGCTCGTTGCTGCGGGCGACCCGGTACTCGGGCCCCTGCTCCAGCGCGAGGGCCACCGCCGCGGGGAGAGTCACCGGCAGCCCTGCGGGAAGCGCGGTATCGATCGGCGCCGCATCGATGGGTCCTCGGGCGCCGATCCGGCGGCCGAGCTGGAGGCGGGCCACCGTGAGCCTGGCATCCTCCCGAAGCAACGCCACCTGGGCCCGGTTCACTTCGAGGAGGATCTGCAGTGAGTCGGTCTGCACCACGGCTCCGCTCACCACTCGGGCCCGGGCCACGACCAGCTGCTCCTGGGCTCGCTTGAGGCGATCCCGGGCCACGTCGCTGAGTTCCCGGCCGCTCAGGACGGCGTAGAAGTCGCCCTCGGTGGCCAGGGCACTGAGGAATTGGATCTGCAGTTCGGTGGCCTTTGCGCCATCGAGTTCGGCATTTACCCGTTTCAGCTCGGCGAGCTTCCGGCCTCCGGTGAAGAGCTCGAATCGGGCATCGGCCCGGGCAGTGACGATCGTCTTGGCCTGCCGGCCGGTGCCCGTGTTGAAGATCGGGGTCGAGTAGCCGTTGTAGTCGGAGGCCACGGTAATCGACGGGAGCACGAAGGCACTCCGGACCGAGCGGCGCGCCCACTCGGCGTTACTGACCTGACCGAGGACCTGGACATAGTTCGGGTCGAGCCGGGTCGCCCGCTCGATCGCCTGAGCCAAGGTCACCTGCGGCATCGAGTCACCGGCAGCCAGGCCGGCAATCAGCAGCACCCCCGTGATCATCGCGCTTCTCCGGCGACGACGGACGTCGGCGAGGCGGCCTTGGCCCGGGAGCCGTAGAGCGCCTGATCGAGCAGCGAGTAGACCACCGGCACCAGGAACAGCGTCACGGCGGTGGAGAGGATCACGCCGCCGACGATGGCATAGCCAAGCGGGCGGCGGCTCGACGAGCCCGCGCCCAGTCCGAGCGCGATGGGAACGGCGCCAACCACCGTGGCAACCGACGTCATCAAGATCGGTCGGAGCCGGATCCGGCCCGCTTCCAGCAGCGCACTCAGCGCGTCCTGGCCTCGTTCCCGGAGTTGGTTGGTGTACTCGACCAGCAGGATCGAGTTCTTGGTCACCAGACCGATCAGCAGAATCATCCCAATCTGGCTGTAGAGGTTGATGGTGGATTTCGCGATGAAAAGCGTGAAGATGGCTCCCGTGACGGCGGGCGGCACCGCCAGAAGCACCGTGAACGGGTGGACGATCGACTCGAACTGGGAGGCCAGCACCATGAACACCACGACCAGCGCCAGAAAGAAGGCGAAGTAGAGAGCGCCGCCGCTCTCCTTGAGCTCTCGCGATTCACCGGCCAGCGCCACGGAGGATCCGGCGGGCAGCACTTCGGTGGCCAATGCCTGGAGGGAATCGATCGCTTCGCCGAGGGCAAACCCCGGAGCCAGCCCTGCGCTCATCGTGGCGCTTCGGATCCGGTCGAAGTGGTTCAACTGACGGGGGCCGACGTTCTCGGTGACGTGAGCGAGCTGATCGACCTTGATCAGCTGGCGGCCCTGGCCCCGAACCGTAAGGTCGCTCATGGCCGCGGGCGTGGCCCGGGCACCGGCCTCGAGTTGGAGCATCACGTCGTAGAGCTTGTTGTCGCGGGTGAAGGTGCTGACCCGCTGGCCGCCCAGGAGCGCCTGCATCGTGGTCGCGACATCGCGAACCGGGACGCCGAGATCCTCCATCCGGTCGCGATCGTAGCGGATGGTCAGTTCGGGTTTGTTGACCCGAAGATCGGTATCGACGTTGATCAGCCCCTTCATCTGACGGGCTCGCCGGATGAGCGTGTCCATCCCGACCACCAGGGAATCGAAGTTCTGGTGGCGGACGACGAACTGCAGCGGCTGGCCGAAGCCGCCGAACGCGGGCGGGTTGCTCGCGAAGGCCAGGACGCCCGGAATGGCGGAAAGCTTCGGCTGGAGTTCAGCCAACACCTGCTGAACGCTCCGTTTTCTTTCCGACCAGTCGATCATCCGGATGAACAACATCCCGGAGTTGACCCGGCCGGCCCCGCCACCGCCGAAGGCCACCATGCTGTTCATGGTCCAGATCTCGGGAACGCCGGCCAGAATGTCCTCGACCCGTTTTTGATAACCATCGGTGTAGAAGATCGACGACCCCTCCGGGGCCACCACGTTGACGATGATCATGCCGCGGTCTTCCGACGGCACGAACTCGACCTTGAGGGACCGGAACGCGAAGACAGCCAAGGCCAGCATCGCCCCGACACCACCGAGCGCCACCCATCGATGGCGGAGGGTCGATCCGAGCATCGCCTGATAGCCCCGGGTCACCGCGGTGAAGCCCCGTTCGAGGATCGAGAAAAGCGCGCCGTGGCTGGCCGGAACCCGAAGCAGTTTGGCGCAGAGCATCGGGGTCAGGGTGAGCGCCACGAAGCCGGAGATCGCCACGGCGGCGGCAACCGCGATCCCGAATTCGTTGAAGAGTCGGCCGGTCGAGCCCTTGAGGAAGGCAAGCGGAATGAACACCGCCACCAGGGAGATCGTGGTCGCGATCACGGGAAAGGCGATTTCCCGGGTGCCGTTGATGGCGGCCACCTCGGGTTCCTCATGGAGCTCTTCCTGCCGGCGGTAGGCGTTCTCGAGCACGATGATCGCATCGTCCACCACGATCCCGATCGCCAGGATCAGCGCGAGCAGGGTGAGGTTGTTGATTGAGAACCTGAGGAAGTACATCACGGCGAAGGTGGCGATGATCGAGGTCGGGATGGCGAGGCCCGGAATGATCGTCGCCCGGAGATTCCGAAGGAAGACGAAGATGATCAGGACCACGAGTGCGCCGGCGAGCAGCAGCGTCTCCTGGGCCTCCTTGATCGATCGTTTGACGTAGATCGAGTTGTCGTAGCCGATGTCGAGCGCCACTCCCGGGGGCACCTGGAGCTTCGGCACTGCCGCGTGGACTGCGTCAGCTACCTCGACCAGGTTGGCCTTCGACTGCCGGATGAGGGAGACCCCGACGGCCTGTTGCCGGTTGAAGCGGAACCGGCTCCGTTCATCCATGGGGCCCAGTTCGACCCGGGCGACGTCGCCCAACTTGACGAGTTGCCCCTCCAGGTTGGATACGACCAGGCTCTGGAACTCCTCGGGCGTCTTGAGTTCGCCCATTGAACGGACCGTGAACTCCCGCTGATTCGATTCGATCCGGCCGGCCGGAATCTCGACGTTCCGGCTCTTGATCGCGTTGATCACGTCGATGGTGGTGAGGCCGTGGGACGCCAGTTCCGACGCCTTGAGCCAGACCCGCATCGCATAGCGCCGTTCGCCGCGAATATCGGCCCGGCCGATCCCCGGGATGGTCTGGAGGGGGGTCTTGACGTACCGGTCGGCGATTTCACTGAGCTGGAGAAGGTTGTAATTGTCGCCGGTCAATGAAATGAACATGAACGGCCGGGCGTCGGCCTCCTGCTTCGAGACGACCGGCTCCTCCACTTCTTCCGGCAGCCGGCGGCGGGCGCGGGACACCAGGTCCCGGACGTCCTGGGCCGCCACTTCGACGTCGCGATCGAGGTTGAACTCGAGGGTAATGGTGGTCTGCTGTTCGGCGCTGACACTCGTCATGGTCCGGATGCCCTGGGCCGAGGAAAGCTCCTCCTCGAGGACGTCGGTGACGGCCGTCTCCATGACCCGCGGGTTGGCCCCGCGGAGGAACACGCTGACCGAGACGACGGGCGGATCGACGTCGGGATACTCCCGGATGGTCAACTGGCGATAGCCGATCACACCGAACAGGACGAGCGCCAGGCTCATCATGGTGGCGAGAACCGGCCGCCGGATCGAGAGATCTGAAAGGACCATCAGAACCACCCGCGCTGCAGACAGAGTTGGCGGGGAGGAGACCCCCCCAGAATTCCTATACTACGCCGAAACGGTCCCTGCCGTTGATATCGGTTAGATTGGGTTACTCAAGTCGGAGTACCGCCGCATGGCCGTGAAGCTCAGCTCCCGTCAGGTCGCCAAGCTCGCCGTCCTCGAGACCTTCCCGCGGAAGTTCGACGGTATCCACCGGCTGATTGAGGAAATGAACTCGCTCCGGGTCGACGAGTCCGTCCCGCGCCGGCTGGCGCGCACTCTCGACGAGATGAAGGCGGCCGCCCAGTCCGTCGGCGAGACCGGGGTGGCCGAAACGCTGGGGGTCATGGGGACGATGGCGCGGCGAACCGGCGGGGTTCAGACGAGAGCCAGGGGACTCCGGGAAAACTTCGGGGCGCTCAAGATCAACTTCGACGGCGCCATGAGGGCGGCCTCCACCCCCGAGACCGAGGAGGCAGATCTTGACGAGAAACTGCCGGTTTAGGACTTTTCCCCGGTAATCTTGTCGATAATCGGGCCCGACATCAGGGCCGCCATCGCGTTGACGAGCACGCCGATCAGGAGCGTGACGAAGGCCAAGGCCGCCAAAATGCCGGCGGCCCCGAGAAAAGCGAGTATCCGGCCGATCAATTGTGTCATTGTTTCTTCCAGGCTGTAGTCGAACGTCGAGCAATCTAAGGTCCAAGCCAGTCTCCTGCAACCAGTTACGAAACGAGGATTGAAGATCATGACCGCAAAGCTCTCCGCGCTGTTGCTACTTCTGGCTTCCCCGCTTGTTGCCCAGTTGCCCGCCGGTTGGGCGGCCCGGGCCGACAAGGGAGACGCTTCCGGCGTCAAGTTCGTGGCGATGGGATCGGGGTTCCATGTGAGCCCGGGCCAGGCGGCGGTGATATATCGCGACGAGGACAAGGTCGACGCCAAGTTCCACACCCTGGCGACGTTCGCCCAGACCAAGGCTCCAACCCATCCCGAAGGCTATGGTATTGTGTTCGGCGGGAGCGACCTGCAGGGCGCGGGACAGAAGTACACCTACTTCCTTGTTCGCGGCGACGGGATGTACCTGGTCAAGACGCGGAACGGCGATGCCGCGACCTCAGCGGTGAGTTGGACGGCGAGTGACGCGATCCAGAAGGCCGACTCGACCGGGAAGGCGACCAACCAGATCGAAGTCGACGCCAGCGGCGCGAAAGTGGTTTTCAAGGTGAACGGCAAGTCGGTCTACACCATGGAAGCCGCCGACCGGGCCGGCATCGTTGGCCTGCGGGTCAATCACGGGCTCGACGTCCACATTTCCGGGTTTGCGGTCCACAAGCTCTGAACGACTGAACTAGCCGGCCTTGATCTCGGTCCAGATCCGATCCCACTGTTCGGAATCCCGCCCGAGATCCTTCTGATACTCGAGCCGAGCCAGCTCCTCGGGCGTCGGATACGGGACCTTCGCCTTGGTAAGCGGCAACGCTGCCTGGTTGGGGGTCCCGTAACCCGTTTTGTCCGCAATGGCCGCGGCGACCGCGGGCCGAAGGATGTAGTTCAGGAATTCGTGGGCGGCCCGCGGGTGCGGCGCGGATCGCGGCATCACCAGCGCATCCGAGAAGATTGTGCTGCCTTCCTTCGGAAGGACGAATGCGAGAGCCGGCTGATCGGCGATGGCCTGCTGGGCGTCTCCGCTCCACATCTGAGCCATCCAGACATCCCCGGCGATCAGCTGGGCCTTGACCGGCGCGGAGACATACGCCCTCAGGTTCAACTTGGCCTTGAGGGCGTCCCGCTTGGCTCCCGCGAGATCGCCGGGATCGACGGAGTTGAGTGACCGGCCCCGGAGGCGGAGGAAACTCCCGATCACATCGCGGAGGTCGTCCAGCATCGTCACCTTGCCACGGTACCGTTCGTCGAAGAAAACCGCCCAGCTGTCGGGCTTTTCCTTGACCAGATCCTTCCGATACGCGATGCCGGTGGTGCCCCAACCCCAGGGTACCGAGTGGGCGTTGCCCGGGTCCCAGGCGGGATTCAGGAACAGCGGCGCGATATTGCCCCAGTTGGTGAGGTACTTCCGCCGGAGGGGCGCCAGCAGATCCCTCGAGAACAGCACTGGGAAGAGATAGCTCGACGGGAGCACCAGGTCATAGCCCGAGGCGCCCGCCATCAGTTTGGCGGCCATCTCCTCGTTACTCTCGTAGGTGTCGACCGTCACCTTGACCCCGAACTCCTTCTCGAAGCCCGGCACCGTATCGTCCGCCAGGTAGTCGGACCAGAGGTAGAGGTTGAGCTGCTCTTCGAGCGGGCCAAGCTCATCGTC
>JAYUZK010000305.1:0-3915 GCA_043751835.1 Gemmatimonadota bacterium
ACGGCTGGGCGATCGACCTGGGCGCCTCGTACGGCTTCAACAGCTTCGCCTTCAACCTGCGGCACACGCTCAACTCCTCACTGGGACCGAGCCTCGAGCGACCCACGGCTCCGGGCAAGGACGGCATCCTCGGCACCTCGGACGACCCCGGCATTCCGAACCAGACGGCGTTCAACGCCGGTCGGCTGGAGCGGGGTGAGTTCGTCGCCGGGCTGAACTTTGCCAAGACCGTGGATATCGGGCTTCCCAAGCCGGTGAGCGTCGCTTTCGGCGGGGCGTTCCGGCGAGAGCACTACCTGGTCGGAGCTGGTGAGCTGGCATCGTATGTCAACGGCTATCACCTGACCCGCGACAGTTCAGAAGTGGCCCAGGCGGGTTCATCCGTGTTTCAGGGATTTGCGCCGACCGACGCGAGCAAGAACAGTCGCTCGAACGTCGGCGGATACCTGGACCTCGAGACCAACTTGAGCTCTCAGGTCCTCGTCAACGTGGCCGGACGATTCGAGAGCTATAGCGACTTCGGCCAGCGGGTCACCGGCAAGGCCGCCGTCCGCTATCAGCCGTCGGACAAGGTGGTGATCCGGGGTGCCGTGAGCACCGGGTTCCGGGCGCCGGGACTGGCCCAGAGCTGGTACAGCCACACCACGACGGCGATCCAGAACGGGGTGCTCGTCGAGATCGGCAATTTCCCGGTGACCAACCGGGCCTCGCGCATTTTCGGGGCGAAGCCGCTCAGGGAAGAAACCTCGTTCAACCTGAGCACCGGCTTCGCGTATACCCCGGTCAGGAACCTGACCATCACCATGGACTACTACCACATCAAGATCAACGACCGGATCTTGCTGGGGGCGACGTTCGATGGCACCTCCGACCCGGTGGTGGCCAAGATCCTGGCCGATTCGGGCCTGACTCAGATCGCCGGGGTCCAGTTCCCCACCAACGCCCTCGACACCAAGACCGACGGCGTCGACCTGACCGCCAGCCTCCGGGTGCCCTTGGGCAGGGGCAACCTCGACTTCTTCGGCGCGTTGAACTTCACCAAGAACAAGATCACCCGAATCGACAGCCTGCCCGCCATTCTTCGGGGAACGGCGACGATCTACACCAGCCTGCTCGACCCGGTGACGATCAACTCGATCGAGCGAAACCGGCCCGATCGGCGTGTCAACTTCAACGCGACCTATTCGGTGGGCCGGTTCCACGCACTGAGCCGGGCAACCCACTTCGGCAACTTCCTGGACGGCAGCCTCGACGGCATCGAGACCTTCGGGGCCAAGACGCTGTTCGACGCGGAGATCGGTTACAACTTCAACCAGATCAACCTGTCCATCGGCGCCCGCAACCTCTTCGACACCTATCCGGACCCGGTGAAGGTGGAGGCCAACACCAACAACGGCACCTTCCCCTGGCCTGGGGCGTCGCCGTTCGGATATAACGGGCGGTACCTCTACGCCCGGGCCGAGATCCTGCTCACCAAGTAGCGTCTCCCGTATGGTTGCCTACTTCGCCTACGGGTCCAACATGGATCGAATGCAGATGGCCGACCGCTGCCCTGACTCGGTGGTGGTCGGCCCCGCCACGCTCCCAGACCATGCGTTTCGGATCGCCACCGGCGGTTACGCCACGGTCGTGCCGAGCCCGTCGGACGCGGTGCATGGCGTCCTGTGGCATCTCCCCGAGACGGATGAGGCCTCGCTCGATGCCTATGAGGACCTCGCCAGCGATTTCTACCGGAAGATCGAGTGCGAGGTGACGGACGGCGACGGCGTCCGCCGGCCGGCCATGCTCTACGTCGCCTCCGACCCAACCCCTGGCCGGCCCGTGCCCGGTTACCAGGAGAAGGTCGTGGCGGCGGCCATCGAGCACGGTTTCCCCGCCCCGTACGTCGGTCAACTCAGCGGCTGGATCCCTCCCCGATAGCCGGGACGATAACCTCCGGCAGCCCGGCCGCCTTCCGCTTGGCGTTGAACGCGCCGAGCCCCGCTGACTTGAGCACATTCCACCGCTGAAGGGCGCCGGCCGCCTGGGCCCGCGCCCGATCGCTCGCGCCCACCTGGGTGACCGTCGGCGTCGCATCGGCTCCCTGGATCGCTCCCATCGCGGCAATCACCGCATTCAGACCGGCGTCGAGCGTCGGCGGGCCGACCGGTGCCAGCGGGCGCCCGAACGGGGACCGCCGGACGCGGACCGACGCCACCGAATCCACCTGAGCCTTGAATGCCGCTGTTTCCGCACCTGGGAGCGCCTCGAGTTTCGCCGAGAGGGCCCGCGCGGTCGTGTAAGCCTCCTGGGTCGCTCGGGCCTGGCGATACAAACCGGTGCTGAGCCCGGCCAGTCGCGCCAGGCCGGCCGGTGGCGTCTTCACCCGGGGGTCGAGCCGCAGCGTGAGGGGCTGCGTGACACTCTTTCCGCCGACCGTCAGCCGGACGGTGTAGGCACCCGGCGGAGCCCACGGCGCGTTGGTGGCGGCGTAGGTCCGGTGCGGCACCGCGCCGGTCGCTCCGTCGAACGGACTGGCGGCCTCCTCGCCGATCGGGTCGAACTTGAGGTCCCAGCTGACGCGGTGCATTCCGGCGCCCGTCCCGATCACCATGGCCGGCGCGGCCCAGTAGAGCGGGAAGGCGCAGTGCTCGGCGTTAGGCGTTCGCTGGCAGACCTTGTTATATCCCTCGGGGTCGACGCCCGCGTCAGGACTCGGCACCGCGTTGGTGCTCGAGTAGGACCGGACAACCTTCCCCACGCCATCCAGCACCTCGAGCGTCACGGCGGAGGCCGCGGAGCTGAGGTAGTAATCGAGAATCCCGCCCGGCGGGGGGTTCTCCCCGGCGGGAAGCTCCGGCGGCCACGGCGTCGGATCGTTGGTGGCGAACCGGACCCGAACCGCGGTCGCCGGTTTGAACAGGTATGCGCCCCCCGCCGCCCGGGCTGCCGCCGCCTGCCGGAGCGGAGTGACATCATCGAGGATCCAGAAGCCGCGCCCGTGCGTCCCCGCCACCAGATCGGCGCAAAGGCAGGTGCTGTCGTCCTTCAGCTGGAGGTCCCGCACCGAAATCGCCGGCATGTTCTGGCGGAGGGACTGCCAGTGGTCGCCGTCGTCGAAGGACACCCACACCTGCGTGTCGGTCCCGGCGTAGAGGAGGCCCTTCGTGCGGGGATCCTCGCGAATCGTGTTGGCCACCGCGCCCGGCGCCATCCCGGTGTCGATCTCGGTCCAGGTCTTTCCACCGTCATGGGTTCGCCAGAGATGCGGATTCGGATCGTCGATCCGGAGCGTGTTGGCCGCGGCGTACGCGGTCCGGGTGTCGAAGTGACCGGCTTCGATGTTGAAGATCCGGGTCCACGGCTTGATCGCGGCCGGGGTGACGTTGGTCCACGTCGTGCCGCCGGTCGTGGTTACCTGAATCGTGCCGTCGTCGCTCCCGGTCCAGATCACCGCCCGGTCCCGCGGCGAGAGCGACATCGCCGTGATTGCCCCTTGGGGGCCGGGCGTGACACCCACCGCGTACTTCCCGGCGCTGGCCGGAACCGCCCACGTCTGGCGGGTCAGATCGGGACTGATCCGGGTCCAGTTCATGGCGTGGTCGGTGCTCTTCCAGACCGCGTTCGAGGCGTAGAACAGCACGCTCGGGTCCACCGGAGACCACCCGATCGGCATGGTACGAACGTTCCGGTTGTAGCGCTCGCCCTTCGGTCCCGTGGCGCTCATGTCGGGGCCCACGAACGTGGTCTGCCCGGTCTTCCGGTTGTAGAGCGACACCCCGCTCCGCATGCTGCCGTACACGAGATCAGGATCCTTCGGATCGGACGCGGCGATCCCGTATTCCTGGATGTTGACCGGATGCCAGTCGTGGAACGTGATCTGCCCGTCCATCGAGCGGCTGTCCACGCAGGCCGAGCCTGAGTCCTGCTGGCCGC
>JAYUZK010000306.1:0-6161 GCA_043751835.1 Gemmatimonadota bacterium
CGGCCGGATGACAGCGTTTCCTCCTATCTGACACAAGCTGGCCTGGCGACGGCCGGCTTCGGCCAGAGTCCGGCAGCCCCGCCGGAGTGGCGACGCACAACGCGAGCAGATGAATGATTCGGGACATGAGGCCGGTTCCGCGAAGGGAAGTGCGCAACTTAGCGCGGGCGTCCAGGCCAGCCAGCGGAGCGACTATATTTCGGCCTTCCTCACCAGGCCCCAGACCCTGACTGTTCCGGACCGTCTCGCGGCGATCTCCGTCACGGTCGCCAGGTCGCCATCAAGGTGCTCAAGCCCGAGATTGCCGCCGGACTGGGGCCTGGCTCTATTCGGTGGCCGGAGCGACCGACAGCGTGCTCGTATCGCTCGAACGGGTGATTCGGATTCACTCGACGCCGGGGCTCGCCATCCTCCGGTTCCCGAGCGTGACGAAGCTCGTGGGCTCCACGCCCCGCTATGCCGAGTTGATGGCCGAGGTCGGGTTGAAGCCCTGACGCGACCAAGGGAGAAACCATGGATCACCCGCTCGCCCGAACCCGTTTGAACCATCCCCGGATCTGGCTCAAGGCGCTGGTACTCCCGAGCGGCCTGCTCTCATCCATCGCCGGGGCTCAGTCCACCCCGGCCCCCGTAACCCCAGGCCGTCACCGGGTCGAGATCACGAGCACCGCGGACGGCAGTCTGCAGCCGTCCTATCTGGTCATCCCCAAGGCGGACGCGCCGGCCCCACGGCGGCGCCCGCTGGCCGTCCTCCTCCACACCTGGAGTTTCGATCTCGAACAACGTGACTCCACGGCGGAGGCGGAGATCGGCGCGAACGGGTGGCTCCTGCTCGCGCCAAACTTTCGCGGCCGGAACGACCACGTCGGCGCATGCGGATCACCCCTTGCCCAGCAGGATGTGATGGACGCGGTGGCCTGGACGCGGGCCCATTACGCCGTGGACGACGACCGGATCTATGTCCTCGGCCTCTCCGGCGGCGGCTACATGACGATGCTGGTCGCCGCCCGCCATCCCGAGGTCTGGGCCGCAGCCAGCGCGTGGGTCGGGATCAGCGACCTTCGCGCCTGGTATGCCGATCACTCCGGCGACCGTTATGGACAGATGATGCGCGGCTGCTTTGGCGGGAGCCCCGATGATTCGCCGGCCATCGCGGAGGAGTTTGCCGCCCGGTCTCCGATCCGGTATCTGGCGCCGGGATCGCCCGTGGCGTTCGACCTCGCGGCCGGGCGCTACGATAGCACGGTATCGCCGCTGCACACGCTGCGAGCGTTCCAGGCGCTGGCGCCAGGCGCGCTGTCCGACGCGGACGTCTCGGCGTTCATGAGCCGGGAGCCCGGCCCGATCGACAGCACCCAGGACCCTGAGCTTGGCCACCGGATCTTCCTCCGCCGCGAAGCGAGCGGCTCCCGCCTGACCATCTTCGATGGCGGGCACGAGTGGGCATCACACGCGGCCGTCGCCTGGTTGGCTGGCCACGTGCGATCAGCCATCGAGTTCGTCGCGCACCCGATCGATACCGGTCTGCTCGGCGGCTATCAAGTCATCGCCACCGATGTGAACCGGGATGGCCGGCCGGACCTGATCGCGGTGGCCGCCGACCTGCCGGAACTTCGCTGGTACGAAAACCCCGGCTGGCAGAAGCACGTCCTCGTCACGGGAATTCAGGATCCGATCAATGCCGCCGCCCGCGATCTCGATGGTGACGGCGTCCCGGAAATCGCCCTCGCCCACGGGTTCTCGAATGTCTACGCCGAGGGCCCGGGGATCGTGTCGATCTTGACGCATCAGGGCGATCCGGCCGGGCCGTGGTCGATCCAGGACATTGACCGGGTGCCGACGTCGCACCGGCTTCGGTTCGCGGATCTCGACGGCACCGGGCGCCCGGTCCTGGTGAACTCCCCGCTGATCGGACCCAAAGCCTTGGCACCGGACTACCGCGATCGGGTGCCGGTTTTGATGTACCGGCCCGGCGGGTGGAAACGGGACACGATCACCGCCGCCGAGGAAGGCGTGGTGCATGGTCTCCTTCCGGTCCGATGGCGCGGCGCGCGCCGCGAGTCCCTGCTGACCGCGGGGTTCCTCGGCGTGCATGAGTACCGCTTCGATCGCGGCCGCTGGACCGGCAAGCCGCTCGTTGCGGGCGATCCGCGCGCGTGGCCCCAAAGCGGCGCCAGTGACATTGCCGTGGGCTATCTGGGCCCGGAGCCATTTCTCGCCACGATCGAGCCGTGGCACGGGAACCAAGTGGTGGTATACCGGAAGGTGCAGGGCGCCTGGCAGCGGAGCGTCATCGATACGACCCTCGCCGACGCCCACGCCATAGTAGTGGGCGATTTCGACGGCGACGGCCGGGACGAGATCGTGGCCGGCGAGCGGAAGGGACGGCACAGTGTCTACCTCTATCGCGCGGGCCATTCATCGGGTGACGGATGGGCGAGGCAACTGATTGACGACGGCCACATCACGGCCGCGGGCTGTACCGTGGCGGACCTCAACGCCGACCGACGCCCCGACGTGGTGTGCATCGGATCGGCGACCGCGAACCTGATCTGGTATGAAAACCGAAGCCGGCGTTAGGACATCCATTCACGGAAAGCCCTCTTCCAGGGACTGGTTGCCATCGGCGTGGGGGCGGAACCTGTACTCCCGACCAATTGAAGCAAGTCGCTGGCGAGATGGGTCTATCGCCAACGAACTCCGGCATTGCCAGCGAGCGCCCTCCGGTAGCCTGGCGCGCCGGACCGTTGCGGTGCATTCTTGCGGGATCGATTTTCGATAATCCACCAGAAAGGGAGAGACCATGACGGAGAACCGTTCACCTGTGGCCCGCCCGGTCAACGTCGATACCGATGCCCTTCGCAGGGCCATCCAGGATGAATACAAGGAGGTGGCCGAGCATCCCGGCAGGGGATTCCACTTCCACACCGGCCGCCGCCTCACCAAGATCGTCGGCTACAAAGACGAGTGGCTCACGGGTGTTCCGGAATCGGCCATCGAGTCGTTCGCCGGCACCGGCAACCCCTTCGCCATGGGCGAACTGGCCTCCGGCGAGAAAGTGCTCGATGTCGGCTCCGGCGGCGGCATCGATGCGCTCGTCGCAGCTCGCATGGTCGGTCCCGACGGCGAGGTCGTCGGCGTCGACATGACGCCGGCGATGCTGGCGAGGGCCCGCGCCGCCGCCGCCGAGTCGGGCATCGACAATGTCGAGTTCCGCGAGGGCTTCATGGAGGCGATCCCCGTACCAGACGGCTGGGCCGACGTGGTGATTTCCAACGGTGTGCTCAACCTGACGCCCGACAAGCAGAAGACCCTCCGCGAGATGTTCCGCGTGCTGCGGCCTGGCGGACGGCTCCAGATTGGCGACATCGTGGTGAACCGGGCTGTGCCGGAGGACGCGAAACAAAAGATCGAGCTCTGGACCGGCTGAATCGCCGGGGCTCTGCTGGAAGCAGAGCTTGAAGCGACGGTCGTCGCTGCCGGGTTCACCGATTTTGAGGTCACGTGGAAGGCCGAGGTCTTCGAAGGCGCGCCCCAGGCTTCGAGCGCGAGTCTGTTTGGCACCGTGGGTGTCAACTTCCGGGCCAACAAGCGCTAACGAGCCGGCGATCTACGGTACTGCCCACGCCTTCGAGCAAGCCGGCGACTGGAAGCGGATGTGAGCATCAGAACGCCGAGCTTCAAGACCGGCCAGACCGCGGTCGCCGAGTACGCGAAGAGACTGGATGGATTGGACCAGAAGACGCTGGCCCTCTGGGCAGCCGCCTGTGCCGAACATGTTCTCCCTTTCTTCGAGGTCAAACACCCAGCCGACGACCGGCCCCGCAAATCGATCGAAGCCGCCAGGGCGTGGGCACGGGGCAAGATCCGGATGCCGGCGGCGCGCACGGCCGCGTTCGCCGCACACGCCGCGGCCCGCGACAGCGACTGCCCTGCGGCACGCGCGGCAGCCCGGGCGGCCGGCCACGCTGCCGGAACCGCCCACATGCCCGGTCACGCCGTGCCGGCGGCGGCCTATGCCGTCACCGCCTTGGCCGCCGCCACACCGGGACGGGCAGAGGCCGCCGCCGCTTCCGAGCGCGATTGGCAGATTGCCCAATTGCCCGGACACCCGTGAGTCTTACCGCATTACGACTTCGCCGCCAGCTTCGAGTGATTCCTTCCGTACCCGAAGTAGATCACCATCCCAATGGCCAGCCACACCACCAGCCGCATCCAGGTCCGGAGCGGGAGGTAGTACATCAGATAGAGACAGGCGAGCATCCCGGCCGGCGCGGTAAACCACACCAACGGGGTCTTGAACGGTCGGTGGAGATTCGGTTCGCGCATCCGCAGCACCAGCACCGCCGCGCAGACAATGACGAATGCCAGCAGCGTGCCGATCGACACCAGGGAGGCCGCTTCCCGGACCGTGAGGAACCCGGCCGGAATCGCGACCATCACGCCGAGGAAGATCTGGGTGATCCAGGGCGTCCTGAACTTGGGGTGGAGCTTGTTGACCACCGGCGGCAGCAACCCGTCATTGGACATCGACCAGAACACCCGCGCCTGCCCAAGGAGCTGGACCAGAATCACCGAGGACAGCCCGGCAATGGCGCCCAGTTCGATCAGCCGAGTCATCCAGCCAAGACCGGCGGCTTCGGCCACCTTGGCGATCGGATTCGGCACATCCAGCTGGGCATACGGCACCACGCCCGTGGCAATCGCCGAGACGATGATATAGAGCACCGTACAGATCAGCAGCGACCCGATGATGCCGATCGGCATGTCGCGCTGGGGATTCTTGGCTTCCTGCGCTGCCGTACTCACCGCGTCGAATCCGATGTAGGCAAAGAACACAATCCCCGCCCCCGCGATGATCCCGCTGGCGCCGAAGTGCTCGCGGTCCCCGGTGTTGGCGGGGATGAACGGCTGCCAGTTGGCCCCGTTGATGCCCTTCCAGGCAAACGCGATGAAGAGGAGCACCACGGCGACCTTGATGATCACGATGACATCGTTGACCCGGGCCGACTCCTTGATACCCTTGACCAGTAGCGCCGTGACCAGCACCACGATGACCACCGCCGGCAAGTTGAAGATGGCCGTGACCGTGGTGCCGTCCGCCATGGTCACGTGGCTGCCGGAGGCCGCGGAGAGCGTGGCGGGAATATGAATCCCGATGTGATTGAGGAACGACACCAGGTAGCCCGACCACCCGATCGCCACCGTGGTGGCCGACAGGGCATACTCCAGCACCAGGTCCCATCCGATGATCCAGGCGAACAGCTCGCCCAGGGTCGCGTACCCGTAGGTGTACGCGCTCCCCGCGATCGGCACGAGGGCGGCGAACTCGGAATAGCAGAGCGCCGCGAAGATCGAGGCCGTTCCCGCCAGCACGAAGGACAGCACCACCGCCGGGCCTGCGTTCTGGGCCGCCACCGTGCCGGTGAGCACGAAAATGCCGGTCCCGATGATCGCCCCGATCCCAAGGAGCATCAGGCTCATCGCGCCGAGTTCCCGCTTGAGCCCGGTTTCGCTCGCCGCCTCGGCCTGCAGGCTGGCGATCGACTTGCGTCGGAAGAGTGACATGGGTCTGCTACGACCTTTCCAGTAAGGGGGACCTTAGAGCGTCTTGAGTTCCGCGACCAGCTTGGCAAGCGACGCCTTGGCATCGCCGAACAGCATCGAGGTCTTGGGATTGTAGAACAGCTCGTTCTCGATTCCCGCGAAACCGGTGCCCATCCCGCGTTTCATCACGATGATCGACTTGGCGCGATCGGCGTTGAGGATGGGCATCCCGTAAATCGGGCTTCCGGTGTCGGTCCGGGCCGCCGGGTTGACGACATCGTTGGCGCCGATCACCAGGGCCACGTCGGCCCGGTCGAACTCGGGGTTGATCTCGTCCATGTCGAGCAGCCGGTCGTACGGCACCTCGGCCTCGGCCAGCAGCACGTTCATATGCCCCGGCATCCGGCCCGCCACGGGATGAATCGCGTACTTCACCTGACCACCCTTCTTCTCGATCAGGTCGGCCATCTCGCGGATCAAATGCTGGGCCCGCGCCACTGCGAGTCCGTAGCCCGGAATCACGATCACGTTCTGGGCGTAGGCCAGCCGGACCGCCGCGTCCTCCGCCGACACTTCCCGGACCGTGAGGCCCTCGGCGCTCTTCACCGATACCG
>JAYUZK010000307.1:0-6812 GCA_043751835.1 Gemmatimonadota bacterium
CTCCGGCGTAAAATGGAGGCCGGCCGTCGGTGCTGCGACACTCCCTTCCTGATCCGCGTAGACGGTCTGGTAGCGGTCGTCGTCAGCCGGAGAGGGATCGCGCGCGATGTAGGGCGGGAGGGGAAGCCGACCATAGCGCTCCATCGCCTGATCGGCGGTGAGGCCGAGGAACCGGATCCGGCGATTGGGCCCTTCGAGAATCTCGACGGTTTCGATTTCGGCGTCGGCGCCGAGGACGATCCGCTTGCCCGGGCGGAGTGCACTGCCCGGCTGCCCCATCGCGATCCAGCTGCCCTCGGGGCCGGGATGAATCAGCAGGACCTCGGCCGGTGCCCCCGAGGGGCGGGTGCCGAGAAGTCTGGCGTGGCGAACGCGGGTAGTGTTGAGGACGACCAGATCACCTGGCGGGATGAGATCGAGGATCCGGTCGAATTGGCCATCGGCCAGGTCGCCGTCCGGCCCCGACACCACCAGCAGCCGGCTGGTGCCCCGAACCTCGGTCGGGTTCTGGGCGATCAACGCCGGCGGGAGCTGGTAATCGAAATCGGCGGTCCGGAGCGCGGTCACCCGAACAGCGTGTTCTGGCTCGCGGGTGGGGTGATCCCGAACCGTCGGTAGGCCATCGCGGTGGCGGTCCGCCCCCGAGGAGTCCGCTCGAGGAAGCCCTGCTGAAGCAGGTAGGGCTCGTAGACCTCTTCCAGGGTTCCGCTGTCCTCGCCCACGGCGGCGCCTAACGTCTGGAGGCCGACCGGGCCGCCGCCGAACTTCTCGATGATGGTGGTGAGGATCCGGGCGTCCATGTCGTCGAGTCCGAACTCGTCGACATTGAGTCGTGCCAGCGCGGTGGCGGCTACCTCGGCGGTGATGACGCCGTTGGCCCGGACCTCGGCGTAGTCCCGAACCCGGCGGAGGAGCCGGTTGGCGATCCTGGGGGTACCGCGGCTCCGCTTGGCGATTTCCCGAGTGCCGGCCGGCTCGGTCGGCACCTTCAGGATGGCGGCCGAGCGAACCACGATCCGTTCGAGCTCCTCGGGGCTGTAGAAGTTCAGCCGCTCGACGATGCCGAACCGGGCCCGCATCGGCGGGGTGAGCTGGCCGAACCGGGTGGTGGCGCCCACCAGGGTGAACGGCTCGATCGTCATCGGAATGGTCTGGGCGTTAGGCCCATCGGCGATCCGGACGTCGATCCGGAAATCCTCCATCGCGGGATAGAGGAACTCTTCGAGCACCGGCCGGAGTCGATGGATTTCGTCGATGAAGAGGATATCGCCTCTGGTGAGCCCGGTGAGCAGGCCGACGAGGTCGCCGGGCTTCTCGAGCACCGGCCCGGAGGTGGTCCGGACCTGGACCCCCATCTCCCTGGCCATCAGCATGGCGAGGGTGGTCTTGCCGAGGCCGGGCGGGCCGAAGAACAGGATGTGGTCGAGCGTGTCCTTCCGGGCCTTGGCGGCGTCGATCGCGATCTGGAGGGACGACCGGAGTGCGTCCTGACCCACGAACTCATCGAGTCGCGAAGGACGGAGCGCCGCATCGGTGCCACCCTCCTCGGGCAGCTCGTCGGGCGTGGTGATCTCGACCCGGGACACTCGGCGGACCTACCGGGCTTCCGAATTCCAGCGGACCGGCCTGTCCCCTGGCCAGACCGCATGTTTGGTGTGGCATGAGACGCAACGGTCGAGCGCCACCGGCGTTCCCAGCGGGACGAATTTCCGGTTGGTGGAACCGCACCGGGTGCAGAGCCACTCGGCCGTCTCGTGGGGCGGCCGGGCGAGGGTGATAGTCATCAACGTCCTCCCTTGGGTGTCGTGAGCAACTGCAGGGCCCGCCGGATCAGGGCGGCCGAATCGGCGGCGCCATCGGCGGCCACGGCGGAGCGGATCGCCTCGTCCGTCTGGGCCGGAGAGTAACCTAACGCTGCGAGGGCTCGGGCCGCGTCGTCGCCGGGGGAGCTCTTTCGTGGCCCGGTGCCCACCGCCACGTCGCCAAACCGGTCGTGGAGTTCGAGGATCAGGCGCTCGGCTTTCTTTTTCCCGATTCCGGGCACGGTGGACAGGGCGGCGATGTCCTTGCCCTGAATCGACCGGACCGTGCGGTCCGGACCGAGGCTCGAAATCAGGGCCAGGGCCAGCTTGGGCCCGAACCCGCTCGCGCCGAGGAGGCGGCGGAAGATCTCCCGGTCGCCGGCGCGGTCGAACCCGAACAGCGTCCAGCTGTCCTCCCGCACCACCAGTTCGGTGTGGAGGGCACAACGGGCACCCATGGCGGGGAGGCGTTCGAACACCCCGAGTGGCACGGTTACCGCATAGCCGACCCCGCCATCGGTCTGAATCAGGATCGTGTCGCCCGACCGATCCGCCAGCGTGCCGCTCACGATCGCGATCATCGTCCCCCCGCCCATCGCTTCGTCATCGCATGGCAGAGCGCCACCGCCACGCCGTCCGCCGCGTCCGCCGGGGACGGCGCCGACTTGAGCCCGAGGAGTTTGGCCACCATGAAGCCGACCTGTGGCTTCATCGCCCCGCCCCGGCCGACCAGGGTTTTCTTCACCGTGGCCGGCGGATATTCGAAAACCGGGATCCCGGCCAGCGCGCCGGCCAGGAGGATCACGCCCCGGGCGTGGCCAAGGACCGCGGTGGTCCGGACGTTGGTGCCGTAGAAGATGTCCTCGACCGCGAGTGCCGCAGGCCGGTGCCGCTCCACCAGTTCCCGCAGTCCTTCATGGATGACGAGCAGTCGATCGGGCAGGGGGCTTCTGGCTCTGGTCCGGATCACGCCGCACTCCACCAGTCGGGCCCTTTGTCCGGGCTCGCCGGGCGCCACCACGCCGTACCCCAGCACCGCGGTGCCGGGATCGATGCCGAGGATGGGGCCGGGGCCTGCCGTCACGCCTCCGCTTCCGCCAGCGCGTCGGAGTCGATGTCGAAGTTGGCGAAAACCTTCGACACATCGTCGAGTTCCTCGAGCATTTCGACCAGCTTCAGCAGCTTGGCGACGTCGTCGCCCTCGACCTTGACGGTGTTCTTCGGCACCATGGCGATCTCGGCCGAATCCACCGTATAGCCCTTGGCCTTGAGGGAATCCTGGACCAGATGGAGGTCGAACGGGGCCGTCGTCACCACGTATTGGTCCCCTTCCTTGGCGAAATCCTCGGCCCCTGCTTCGAGCGCAGCCTCGAGGGTCTGGTCCTCGGGCGCCGGGCTGGCGGCGAGGTAAACGAGGCCCTTGCGGTCGAACATCCAGGCCACGGAATTGGACGCGCCGAGGTTCCCGCCGTTCCGGACGAAGGCGTGGCGTACCTCGGCCACGGTCCGGTTGGCGTTGTCGGTGGTGCCTTCAACGAAGATCGCGGCCCCGCCGGGGCCGTAGCCCTCGTAGGTCACATCCTCGTAGACGGCGCCTTCGAGTTCGCCGGTGCCCTTCTTGATGGCGCGTTCGACGTTCTCGTTCGGCATGTTCACCGCCCGGGCCGCGTCGATGGCGGTTCGGAGCCGGGGGTTGCCGCCGGGGTCGCCACCTCCGGCTTTGGAGGCCACGGTGATTTCCCGGATGCACTTGGTCCAGACCGACGCGCGGCGCGAGTCGGTGGCGGCTTTCTTGTGCTTGATCTGCTTCCACTTACTGTGGCCGGCCATGGCGTATCCCTGTCCCGTTTCCGGGGATCAACTTAAGAGAAGGCGGGGGGCGGCGCGAGGCTACCGGAGGGCGCGGGCGGCCCGGTTCAGAATCTCGGCCGCATCGGGTCCAACCCCGTCTTTGGCGGGGGCCGCCAATTGTGACAGCAGGGTGGCCGGGTCGGGCCGGACCGCCTCCTTGAGGAGCCTCAGGGTGGTGGAGAGGCCCTTCTTCATGGTCTGGGACAGGCCGAGGCTCGAAAGGCGCTTTTCGAGCAGGGCGACGCGCCGCCGCATGATCCGGTCGGCCGAGGGGTGGCCGAGATCCTCGATCAACCGAGTCGTGAGCCAGAGCGCGAAGAGCCCTTCCCGGCGGGGGCCGCGGGGCGCGCTGGCCATCAGATCGATCAGGGTCCTGGACACCGGGGACAGGGCGCTCATCGGGGTAGTCGCCTGACGGCGTCGAACGCGAGCTCCGGGGTGATCTCGGTGAGACAGTGGTGGTGGCCGAGCGGACAGGCCGTGCTCCCCATGGCGCTGCACGGCCGGCAGGGCAGGTCCCGCTCGAGGATCGTGGCCCGGGCCTGATAGGGGAAGAAGCCGAAGGGCCTGACGGTCGGTCCGAAGAGGGCCACCACCGGCGTGCTGACCGCGGTGGCGAGGTGCATGAGGCCGGTGTCACCGGTCACCGCGCACCGGGCCAGCTTCAGCAGCGCCGCCGACACGCCCAGCCCCACTTGGCCGGCCAGACTGACCGCCCGTTCGCCGCCCGCCGTGGCGACGTCATCGCCCAGGGCCACCTCCGCCGGACCGCCCAACACAACCACGTCGGTGTCATGGGCGGTAAGCATGGCGGCGAGGATCTGCCAATGGCGGACGGGCCACCGCTTGGTGGCGTGCTGGGCACCGGGTGCCAGGGCGACCACCATCCGGCCCAGGCCCAGGCCGCGCTCTTGGAGCAGGCGAGTCGCCTGATCGATCGACTCGCGCCCGATAAACATCTCGAGCGGTAGCCCGTCCGGCATGAGTCCCAGGTCGCGGGCCGCGTCGAAGTACCGCTCCGCGACCGGCCGGGTGTCGCGATACCAGTTCCGCTTGGTCCGGATCAGCACGCTTCGGGCGAGACGATGCTTGGGGTACCCGCGCCACGGTCCCGGCACCATCCAGCGGAGCGCCCGGGTCCGCAGGTTCCCATGCAGATCGAGTCGGTCGGTGAAGCCGGCCTTGGCGAGGTACCGCGCCAGCGGGCGGATCGAACGCGACGGGTCGTAGCCGATCAGCTCGTCGATTCGCGGATTGTGCTCGAGGAGGGGCAGCAAGGCCGTCTTGGTGACGAAAGTGATCCGGGCGTCGGGATATCGGGACCGGATTGCGCGCAGAAGCGGCGTCGTGAGGAGCACGTCGCCGATCGAACTCAACCGAACGAGGAGAATCTTGCGGATCACAGTCGGGAGGAAGATAACGTCGTATTAGCTTCCTCCCATGCAGCAGAGCACCGGAATCCGGCTACTGGGTGTCGCGCGTCCCTTCTGGGGATTGTTCGTCGCCGGCCTGGCGGCGACCTTGATCGCGTCGCTGCTCGACGGCGTGAACGTCGTGGTGCTGATTCCGCTGCTGAAGACCCTCATCGGGACCGCTGGGGCCCTTGGGGCTTCGGGGACCCGCCTCGAGGCGATCACCGACCGGCTGCTCGCGCCGCTCATCGCGGGAGCGGATCGTTCCACCGCCGGGACCCGGCTCGTCATGGCGCTGCTGGTCGGCCTGGTGCTGAAGAATGCCTTCGCCTACGCGTCGGCCCAGCTGTCGGTGGCGGTTCAGGAGGGACTGGTCCGCGATCTCCGGGTCATGCTCTATCGCCATCTCCTCACGATCGATCTCGGGTTTTTCCAGCGCACCAGGCAAGGCCACCTCATCTCGGCGGTGATTGCGGACGCCGACCAGTGCAAGCAGGCGGTCGCCGCCGCTCTCGCCGCGTTCTTCCAGAATCTGGTGCTGATCCTGAGTTCCCTCTGGATCCTCTCCTTCATCTCGCTCCGGCTGACGCTGATCACCGTCGCGGCGGCGCCCATCCTCGTCTTCGGGATCGGTCGGTTGCTCAGCCATCTCCGTCGGCACGCCGCCGAATGGGCCGAGGAGCGCGGCCGCCTCACCGCCACAGTGACGGAGCGCCTGGCGGCCATCAAGCTGATCCGTAGCTATGGCGCCGAGGGCGCCGAAGGAGATTCCTTTGCGGATCAGGCCGACCGCTACCGGAAACGGCTGGTCCGGACCCAGCGGTTTTCGACCCTGACCTCGCCGGTGAGCGAGGTGTTCGGCGGGCTCGTAATCATCCTGATCATCTGGGCCGCTTCCAACCCAACTGTGATCGGCGCATCGCTCAGCCCCGAGGTCACGATCGGCTTCCTGGCCGTGGCCCTCAAGATGATGGCGCCCATCAAGGCCCTGGCCCAGTTCCCAACCTCGATGGCGCTGGCGCTGGCGAGCGCCGACCGGGTCTTCTCGTGGCTTGACCGGGAGTCGGCCGAGCGGGATGAGCCCGAGGCGGTGGCGGCGCGGTTTGAACGTGACCTGGTCTTCGACCGGGTTCGGTTCAGCTACGGGGGCGAGGACGTGCTGACCGATGTGTCGTTCCCGGTGAGAAAAGGGCAGATTGTCGCGATCGTCGGACCATCGGGTGCGGGCAAGAGCACCCTGCTCGAGCTGGTGCCGCGGTTTCACGATCCGACCGGGGGTGAGATCAGGCTCGACGGCGTTCCGTTGTCGCGGCTCACCCGGGCCTCGCTCCGCCAGACGATCGGCTTGGTGAGCCAGGAGACGGTGGTGCTGAACGACACCGTCCACGCCAACATCGCCTATGGCCGGCCCGGCGCCACCCGCGAGCAGATCCGTGCGGCGGCCCGGGCGGCCAACGCTCTCGAATTCATCGACAAATTGCCCGAAGGCTTCGACACCCCGCTCGGCGAGCGGGGCACTCGGCTGTCCGGGGGCCAGCGCCAGCGCGTGGCGATCGCGCGGGCACTGCTTCGCGACCCCCCGCTCCTGATTCTCGACGAGGCCACCAGCGCCCTCGACACGGAGTCCGAACGGCTGGTGCAGGAGGCGATCGACCGCCTGATGAAGAACCGAACGGTGCTGGTGGTAGCCCACCGACTGGCGACCGTGCAGCATGCTGATGAAATTGTGGTATTGGACAACGGCCGG
>JAYUZK010000308.1:0-4060 GCA_043751835.1 Gemmatimonadota bacterium
AACTACTCTTCGCCACCCAGAGCCGCACCTCCCGCTCCTTCCAAAGCGAATAGATCGCGGGAATCACAATCAGAGTCAGGATGGTGCTGCTGATCATGCCCCCGACCATCGGGGCCGCGATCCGCTTCATGACACTGGCCCCGGCCCCCGACCCCCAGAGGATAGGCAACAGACCGGCCATGATCGCCGTCACGGTCATCATCTTGGGCCGGACCCGCTCGACCGCGCCATCCATGACGGCGTCGTACAGCTGCCGGAGGGTCGGCCGGCCGCCTTCCACCTGACGGGCTGCCCAGGCGTGATCGAGGTAGATCAGCATGATCACGCCGGTTTCCGCCGCGACCCCGGCCAGCGCGATGAACCCGATCGCGACCGCCACCGACCAGTTATAGCCGAGGAGCCAGATGAACCAGATCCCGCCGACCAGCGCAAACGGGAGGGACAGCATCACGATCAGCGTCTCCCCGACGCTCTTGAAGTTGAAATAGAGCAGCATGAAAATGATCGCGAGCGTCGCGGGAATCACCAGCTTCATTCGCTCCTTGGCCCGCTGCATGTACTCGTACTGGCCGCTCCAGACAATGGTATACCCCGGAGGCAGGGTCACGGCGCTCTCCACCTGGCGCTTGGCGTCGGTCACGTAGCCGCTGATGTCCCGTCCCATGACGTCGACGTACACCCACGCGGTGGGTTGAGCCCCCTCGGTCCGGACCACCATCGGTCCCGCCACCTGTTTGATGGTCGCGATCTGGCCCAGGGGGACGAACGCCTCCCGGTTCCCGGCAAGGGCCGGCGCGCCCAGCGGCGCGTTCGACATTCCCCCCGCACCGTTGGTGCTCCCGCCGAGGCCGTGCGACACGGGGATCAGGACCGAGGCGAGCCGCTCGGGGTTGTCCCGCAATTCCTGCGGATATCGGATCCGGACCCCGTAGCGCTCCCGCCCTTCTACCGTCTGGGTGATCGTCATCCCGCCAACGGCGGTCGCGATCACGGTCTGGACATCGCCGATGTTGAGCCCGTGGCGGGCCGCGGCGGCCCGATCGATGTCGATGTCGAGGTAGTAGCCGGAGACCGCCCGCTCCGCGAACGCCGACCGCGTGCCTGGCACCATCTGGACCGCCCGCTCGATCTCCTTGCCGATTCGCTCCAGTTGGGCAAGATCGGGACCGAAGATCTTGATCCCCACCGGTGTCCGGATCCCAGTGGCGAGCATGTCGATCCGGGCCTTGATCGGCATCGTCCAGGCGTTGGTGATCCCCGGCAGCCGGACGGCCGAGTCCATTCGGGCGACCAGCCCGTCGTAAGTCACCCCGGGCCGCCAGTCGGCTTCGGGTTTCAAGGTGATCGTGGTTTCGAACATGTCGAGGCCGGCGGGATCCGTGGCGGTAGTTGCCCGGCCGGCCTTGCCCCAGACGTGATCGACCTCGGGAAAGCTCTTGAGAATCCCATCCTGGATCCGGAGGATCTCGCGCGCCCGCGCGACACTCACGCCGGGCAGCGTCGTCGGCATGAAAAGGATGGTGCCCTCGCCCAATGGTGGCATGAACTCGCCGCCGATCCGCGACCACGGGATCGCGGTCAGCACCAGGCCGACGAGGGCGGCGCCCACCACCGGCCAGCGGTGGCGGAGCACGAACGTGATGACCGGGCGGTACAGGGCGATCAGCCCCCGATTGATCGGGTTGGCTCGCTCCCGATAAATCTTCCCTCGGATGAACAGACCCATGGTCACCGGCACGAGGGTCACCGACAGCAGGCTGGCCGCCGCCATCGCGAAGGTCTTGGTGAAGGCGAGGGGCTTGAAAAGCCGCCCCTCCTGCCCCTCGAGAGTAAACACTGGCAGGAACGACACGGTGATGATCAACAGCGAAAAGAACAGAGCGGGTCCAACCTCCTTCGAGGAATCCCGCACGACCGCCCACCGCTCGGCCCCCGTCAGGATCGCCGTGTCGAGGGACTTGCTGGAGCCGTTCCGACCCGCCGCCCGCTCTTTGGCTTCCACCGCACGTTCCAGGTGCTTGTGCATGTTCTCGATCATGACGATCGCCCCGTCGATCATCGCTCCGATCGCGATGGCGATGCCACCGAGCGACATGATGTCGGCTCCGACGCCGACCGCCCGCATGGCGATGAACGCCATCAGGATGCCGAGGGGAAGGGTCAGGATGGCGACGAGGGCCGAACGGGCGTGGAGCAGGAAGACGATGCAGACCGCCGCCACCACCAGACTCTCCTCCAGCAGCTTCCCGCGAAGGTTCTCGATGGCTCGGAGGATCAGGTCGCTCCGGTCGTAGACCGGTCGCAGGATGACCCCTGGTGGCAGGCCCCGCTTGGCTTCCGTGATCTTGTCCTTGATCCGCCGGATCGTGGCAAGCGCGTTCTGACCAAAGCGCATCACCACGATGCCGCCCACCGCGTCGCCCCGCCCGTCGAGCTCGGCGATCCCTCGCCGCACCGCTGGGCCGATGCTGACCCGCCCGACCTCGGCCACCCGGATCGGCGTCCCGTTCGTGGTCGCCCCGACCACCACATTCTCGATATCGGCGAGCGACTTGAGGTAGCCGAGGCCTCGCACCATGTATTCCCGCTCGGACAGTTCGACCACCATCGCCCCGATGTCGGCATTGGCATTCTGAATCGCCGTCATGACCGCGGTAATCGGAACCCGATACCCCAGCAACTTGGCCGGGTCCAGGTCCACCTGATACTGTTTCTCAAAGCCGCCCAGCGCCGCAACCTCTGACACGCCGGGGACGGCGGTTAGGGCGTAGCGGAGATACCAGTCCTGGATGCTGCGAAGCTCCGCGAGGGACTTCTTGCCGGTCGTGTCCTCAATCGCGTACTGGTACACCCACCCGAGGCCGGTCGCATCCGGACCAAGGGTTGGGTTGACACTCGCGGGAAGTCGGTTCTTGAGGCCACTCAGGTACTCCAGCACTCGGGATCGGGCCCAATAGAGATCGGTGCCGTCCTCGAAGATGATGTAGACAAACGAGATTCCAAAGAACGAGTACCCGCGAACTGTTCGGGAGCCGGGAACCTTGAGCATCTCGGCCGCGATCGGGTAGGTAACCTGATCCTCGACGATGCGCGGAGCCTGCTCGTTGTATTCCGCCTGGACAATGACCTGAACATCGCTCAGATCGGGCAACGCCTCAAGAGGCGTACGGCTAACCGCCCAGAGCCCGGCCGCGATCGCGGCGACCGTGAAGAGCGACACCAGCAGCAGGTTCGCGACTGACCAGTCAATGATCCGCTTGAGCATGGTCGGTCACGCCCGTCCCGGCGGCCGGCGACCAGCCGGGCCCCCCGAGGACGCGGGCGGCGGCGCGGCGGCGGCCTTCGGCGCGGACCGCGGGGCCGACATGGGCATGCCCGGCATGCTACCCATGCCGCCCAGACTCGAGCTGAGATTCGATTCCGCGTCGATCAGGAACGTGGCCGAGGCCACCACCGTCTCCCCGGCGCGGAGGCCCTCGAGGATCTCCACCTCGTCGTCGTTGGCAACGCCCAGCGCCACATCCCTCGGCGTCAATTCGCCGCTCGCCTGACGGACGAACACGATGTTGCGCTTGCCGGTGGCTAGGACAGCTGAACGTGGCACCTTCAGCACCGGCCCGGTCGCCGCCGCAAATCGGAAGGTGGCGTACATGCCAGGTTTGAGCTGCAAATCCGGGTTGGAAAGCTCGACCCGCACGCGGACTGTTCGGGTTTCCGGATTGAGGGTCGGGTAGCTATAGGCGATTCGCCCGGTCCGGGGTGTGCCCGGAAGCGCCGGGAACTCGGCCGTCACAGGGAGCCCAAGCCGAATCGACCCAAGGTCACGCTCATAGACCTCGCCCTCGAGCCATACGGTGCGAAGGTCGACGACTCGATAGACGGTTTCGCCGGCCATTACCCGCTGGCCCGCCGTCACCCGCTTCTCGATGATTACCCCTTGAACCGGGGACCGCAGAGTGAGCGCCTTGCGAATCTCGCCACTCTCCTCGATCGCCCGAACCTCGTCCGGCGGCACCTCCCAGTAGAGCAGGCGCCGTCGCGCGGACTCGAGGAGATCGTC
>JAYUZK010000309.1:0-6214 GCA_043751835.1 Gemmatimonadota bacterium
TGCGGCCGCCAAGGGTGTCGAGAAGGCCTACCGCGCGCTCGACGTCCCCTACGGGGACGTCAACCGGCTCCGCTACGGCGGAAAGGATCTGCCTGGCAACGGCGGTCCGGGCGACCCCTTCGGCATCTTCCGGGTGGCCTACTACGCCCCCGATCGTGACGGCAAGAACAAGGTGGTCGGCGGCGACACCTACTATCAGGCGGTCGAGTTCGGGAGGCCGGTCCGTGCCAAGGTACTGATCGCGTACGGCAACGCCACCCAGCCGGGTTCACCACATATCGGCGACCAGCTCGAGCTGTTCTCGAAGAAGCAGATGCGAGACGCCTGGCGGACCCGGAAAGACGTCGAGGCCAACCTCGAGAGCCGCGAAGTGGTGAAGTAGCTCCACCGACAGCGAGAACGGCCGCATCTTGACAGGGTCCGGGCTCCGCGAGTCCGGCCGGCCGTAGCCTTTCACTTCGGGGCGACGGGGAGGTCGATGAACGAATTGCCGCGGCCGATGGTGATCGTGGCGCCGCCTTCTGCCGGGACCCGCTGGAACGTGTCCTTGTCCGCTCCCGCGATCGCCAGCCGGATTCGGTGGCCCTTCCGGAACAGTACCGAGGTCGGGATGGTTTGGAACGTCAGCGTAGCGGACTGTCCGGGCACGAGCGGGGCGCCGTCCTTCTTCTGGTACGACCGGTACGGATAGGTGGTCCGGTAGGGCGCCGGATCCTTGGAGAGCTTCCGGTGCAGGGCCCGCAAATGACCCTCGGTCACGTAAGTCGACTTGCCGTCGGGCGAGACATCCTCGAGATACACGATGAAGTTCCCGTCGGTGGCGGTGGACGTGGCGTCGAGCGTCACGACCGCCTGGCCCGTGACCACCATGTCCCCGGTCAGGGGTGACGTCGTGTAGGTCAGCATCCGCGCGTCCTGCGACGAACGTTCGTCGTAGACCACGTCTTGCCCGCCCAGTTGGGTGTACCAGCGGTTCCTGGTTCCGGTGGTGACGTTGAAGTCGACCTGGTATTCGTCCCGCCCCTTTGCGCCGCGTGCCGGGGCCAGTCCGTGATCACCCTGGAAAAAATAGCGGGCCATCCGGGTTCCCGGGATTGGCCAGGTAGAAGTGGACTTCCACTTGTCCTCGGCCAGGGTGTAGTAGATCAGTTTCTTGCCCGCGCGGCCCATGCCGTTCGCCTTGCCCTTCATGAACTGGTCGAAGAAACAGGCGGCCTGATCGTTCTGCCGTTCGCGACTCGGCACAGTGGGCGTGTCGGCCGGCAGGAAGGGGCTGGTGTGGAAGCCGCCGCCGTGGCTCCAGGGGCCGATCACGGCCAGCTGCGGGTTGGACCAGTTCATGAACCGATTGACCACGCCCTGCGACGTCCCCGCGTCGAGCCAGCTGGCCCAGCCGAAGATCGGCACCTTGGCCTTCTGGATGACGCCGGCGAGGCGGTACGTCCCCGACATGTCGTTCGTGGCACCGCCGAAGGCCGGCACCACGTCGTCGCGGTAGATGATCCCGTTCATCGATTGCTCGAGGGGCGGATTCCCCTGGTGGTCCTGGACCGCGCCGGCGATCAACGCGCCGCTGGAATCGGCGTCCACCCGCCGAACCCCGCCGGGCGCGTCCTCGACTTTGTTCATGTCTATCGCGTGGACCATCTTGCCCCAGTCCCGGATCAGCATCTCGTTCATGATGCCGCCGGGATAGATGAGATCGGCGTAGGCGTCGAAATCGATGAACCGCGGGACCACCGCCTTGACCGCCTTGTTGCCCGTGGCGCCGACCAGCTGCGCGGTGTTGCCCGTGTACGAGGTGCCGATCGACCCGACCTGCCCGTCCGACCAGGGCTGGGCCGCGATCCACGACACCAGACCGCCGATGTCTTTCACCTCGCGCGGCGACCAGGGGTAGAACCACTGGCCGTACGACGCCCCGGTGCCCCGGACGTCGGCGTAGACGAAGGCATACCCCCGCGCAATCCAGTACGTCTCGTTGGCACCGATCGGCTGGCCTTGGGCGGCCCGCCAGTAGCGGGTCGAGACGAACACCGTCGGAAGCCGGGCGCCGGCGGCGAGTCCCTGGGGCAGAAACACGTCCACTGCGAGTCGGGTGCCGTCCTCCATGGGAGCGTACACCGACCGCCGCGCGACCTGGACGACGGCCGCCGACGGAGCGGGGCAGCTGCCTAACGGCTCCGGCTGTTGGGCCCGGGCCGGCCGGGTGATGATGGCCAGACCGAAGCAGAAGGTGCCGATTCGAAGGATCTTTCGCATGCCGCCGTCTCCCGTTTGCTGGTAGTTCATCGCGTTATCGTCCCTGCCACCGCGGGGCCCGTTTCTCCACGAACGCCCGGAGGCCTTCCTCGATGTCTTCACTCGCCATGCACGCCATCATGCCGTCCACCTCGTACTGCATCATCGTCTCGAGGTCCGTCTCCCAGGTCCGCCGAAGGAGCCGCTTGATCAGCCGGACCGAGACCGGCGCGTTGGCCGCGACCTGGTCCGCCAGCTCCCGCGCCCGGCCCAGAAGCCGGTCTGCGGGGAGCAGTTCACTCAGGAAACCGGCCGCCAGCAGCGTGGCCGCCGGGACCCGCTCACCGGTCAGCAGCCATTGGGCCGCTCGGCCGTGGCCGACCAGGCGGGGCAGGTAGTGCATGACGCCGTTGGTTTCGAAGAGCCCCCGCTTCACTTCCGACAGCATCACTTCGGAGGCGTCCGTCCCGATCCGGATGTCGGACGCGATGGAAAGCTCCGCGCCGACCCCCACCGCGATCCCGTTGATGGCGGCGATGAACACGGTCCGGCTTTCAACCATGCGGCGGGTGATGTTCTGGAACATCTGAAGCTGGTTGCGGGCGGCCCGGACCGTAACCTCCGACTGGGGTGTCGAATCCATTTCCTTGAGGTCGGCGCCGGCGTTGAACGCCCGGCCTGTGCCGGTCACGACCACGGCCCGCAGATCCGGTTCCTCGTTCAGCCGGCCGAGGAGGGCATGAAGCTCTTCCATGGCGGCGCGGTCCATCGCGTTCAGCCGCTCCGGGTGGTTGAAGCGGATCAGGGCGGTAAAGTTGGATGTGCGCTCGAATACGATGCGGTCGCTGGGCATTGGGCTGGGCTCGGAGTGGTGTCGGCGATCCACCGAAAACAACACGTGTTGCGTTCGACGGTCAACCCCGTGTTGCGATTCTACCCTCTTGCGGCTGCCGCGGCGAGCCCGGTCGGCGGCCGGTCACGGATGGGCAACCGTCACGAGGTCGAGCAGTCGGGTCGACAGGGCCCCCGGGTCGGTGCGGTCGCCGTTCATGAGCACCACGATGTGAGGTGAGCGACGTTTCAACGGTGGCCCGCCCGGTTACGTTTCCGCCAGTCGGGCCAGTCCGATCCTCAAACCGCGATGGATGACATATGCGCCTCACGCTCGCCGCTTTGACGCTGCCGCTCCTCTGGGCCGCCCCGCTCGCCGCCCAGGCCGACGACCAATACATGGCCCTGGCCAGGAAGGTCCTTGCCACGACGCCGTTGATCGACGGACACAACGATCTCCCCTGGCGGATCCGGGAAGACAAGTCCGGGCTCGCCAACGACGTAGTGGGGTACGACCTCCGGAAGAAGGCCGCCGGCATGACGGACTTCGACCGCCTGGCCAAAGGGATGCTGGGCGGCCAGTTCTGGTCGGTCTATATCCCGGGCGAGATCAAGGACTCCGGCTACGCTCGCGTCCAGCTCGAGCAGATCGACGTGGCCAAGCGGGTGATCGAGCGGTATCCCGACAAGTTCCAGTTCTGCACCACGGCCCTGTGCTTCCGCCAGGCCTTCGCCGAAGGCCGGATCGGGTCGATGCTCGGCATGGAGGGCGGCCACGCCATCGAGAACTCGCTCGGCGCGCTCCGGGCCTATTACGATCTCGGCGCCCGCTACATGACGCTCACCCACAACGTCACCCTCGACTGGGCCGATGCCGCGCTCGACAAGCCGACCCACCAGGGGCTCACCCGGTTTGGCGAAGAGGTGGTCCACGAGATGAACCGGCTCGGCATGCTGGTGGACATCTCTCACGTGTCGCCGGGCGTGATGAGCGACGTCCTCCGGGTCGCGGAATCACCGGTGATCTTCTCCCATTCCGCGTCCCGGGCTATTTCGGACCATCCCCGCAACGTTCCCGATTCGATCCTGGCCCGGCTGCCCCAGAACGGCGGGGTCGTCATGGTGGCCTTCGTCACGGACTTCGTGTCCCAGAAGGCCAACGACCATTCCAAGGCCCGCTCCGCCCGGGCTGTCCAGCTCAGGGCCCAGTACACCGGTGAGGCGGCCCGGGTGGACCAGGAACTCAAGGCGTGGGACGCGGCCAACCCCGCGCCGAAGGTTACCATCGCCGACCTGGCCGACAATTTCGACCACATTCGGAAACTGGCCGGGATCGACCACATCGGGGTCGGGAGCGACTTCGACGGCATCACCGACACCATCGAAGGCCTCGAGGATGTCAGCTCGTTCCCGCGATTGTTCGCGGAACTGGCCCGGCGGGGCTGGACCGAGAGCGATCTCCGCAAGGTGGCGGGTGAGAACGTGCTGCGCGTGATCGAGGCCAACGAAAAGGTCGCGGCGCGGCTCCGCAAGGAGCGCCCCGCGTCCATCAAGACGATCCAGCAGCTCGACAAGAAGTCGGTGTCATGACTTCCGGTGGACCGCGGCGGTTGATTCAAGGGGCCGGCGTCGCCATTATTGGGAGTCTAATTCCGTCAAAAATGGTCGGGATTCAAGGTCACGTTTCAGGAGCGAGCCAATGCCGCATACTCTTCCGCCGTTGCCGTACGCCTACAACGCGCTGGAACCGCACCTCGATGAGCAGACAATGCGGATCCATCACGACAAGCATCACGATGCCTATGTGAACAACCTGAACGCCGCGCTTAAGGACCACGGCGGGCTCGCGGATCTGCCGATCGAGCAGCTGATCGCGAATCTGGGTCAGGTACCGGAGGCGGTTCGGACCGCCGTCCGCAACAACGGCGGTGGCCACTACAATCACAGCCTGTTCTGGGACATCATGACCCCGGGTGGGGCGACGGAGCCGGTGGGCGATCTCGCCGCCGCGATCACCGCCGGGTTCGGGAGTTTCCCTGCCTTCAAGGAGCAGTTCCAGAAGGCCGGTCTCGGCCGGTTCGGAAGCGGGTGGGCCTGGTTGGTGCAGACCGCCACGGGCGTGGCGATCGAGAGCAGTCCCAATCAGGACAGCCCCGTGATGGACGGGAAGAGAGTTGTCCTGGGCTGCGACGTCTGGGAGCACGCCTACTATCTCAAGTACCAGAACCGCCGGGCCGACTACCTCGGCGCCTGGTGGAACACGGTCAACTGGACCATCGTCGGCGCCCGGTACGGGCGCTGAAGGATCGAAGAACCCATGTCGCTGCCCGCCATCGGCTCCGCTGCTCCCGATTTTGCCCTCGCGTCGACCTCGGGGTCGGAGGTCAAGCTCTCAGCCCTCCACGGGAAGAACGTGCTGCTGGCGTTCTTTCCCTTGGCCTTTACCGGCACCTGCACGGCGGAGTTGTGCGCGTTCTCGGAAGATTTCGGCAAGTTCCAGAGCGCGGACACCGTGGTGCTCCCAATCAGCGTCGATTCCGTCCCGACCCTGAAGGAATTCAAGGCCAAGGAAAAGATGACGATCGATCTCCTCAGCGATTTCAAGCGCGAGGTGAGCCGGAAGTTCGGCACGCTGCTTGAGGACAAGTTCTTCAGCAAACGAGCCTACGTGCTGATCGACAAGACGGGTTTGGTCCGGTGGACCCACGAAGAGGCCGAACTGGGCCACAAGCGCGACAACGCCGATCTCCTCGCGCAGATCAAGGCGCTGAGTTAGCCTGAGCCGCCACTACCCGGGGTTCGAGTCCCCCGACGTCGCTCTCAACCAGGCCGTAGCCTGGTCGATCAGGCGGCTCGGGGGACACTTGCGGGTAGACCCGGCCGGGTCCGATCTGTTCCCGCTCGACGATCTGGAAGGTCTCCTCGACGATGCCCGGCGGTGGCGCCGGGTCGGGGACGATGTCCTCATCGATCCGCCCGAATTCCTGAGCCGGGCCCTCCGGATCCTCCTCGGAGCGGCGGTGGACGGCGGCGGTGGCCGTCTCGATCTGGCGCCGTCCCTGCGGGCCGGCTGGCGGTCGCTCGCGGTTCGGCGGCTCCGGGCCCATCGGACCCTGTTCGATATCGAGGTGAAGCGGCGGGC
>JAYUZK010000310.1:0-3103 GCA_043751835.1 Gemmatimonadota bacterium
CCGTCCTGGAGCATGCCGGCCAGCAAATGTTCGGTGCCGACGAATCCATGGCGGTGCTCCGCGGCCAGCGCCTTGGCCCCGGCGAGCACCCGATCCGCATTGACCGTCCCGCTCATAGCGGCCGGGCTTCGTCGATCAGCATCACCGGAATGTCATCCTCGATGGGATAGGCGAGGCGGCAGGCGGCGCACACCAGCACCTGTTCCTCCGGGCGGTATTCAAGATCGCCCTTGCACTTGGGACAGACGAGGATCTCGAGCAATTCGGGCGCGAGGCTCATCGCTTCGACTCCTGGCGTTGGTGGTCGGGAAACCCGAGCCGGGTCAGCAGCTCGCCGGACTGGCGCCACCGCGGCAGCACCTTGGCCCAGGTCTCGAGGTAAACCTTGCCCCCGATGAGGCTTTCAAGCCGCTGCCGGGCATGCTGGCCGATCGCCTTGATGGTCCGGCCGCTCGCCCCGATCAGAATCCGCTTCTGCGACTCCCGCTCGACGTACAGCGTGACTCGAATGTACACGGGATCGGTGCCCTCTCGAAACTCCTCCACCTCCGAGGTAAACGAGTACGGCACCTCCTCTTCAAGGTGTTCGAACGCAGCCTCCCGGAGGTATTCGGTCACGAAGAACCGGACCGGTTGGGTCCCCAGATCGTCCGCCGGATACCGCCACTCCCCCTCCGGCAGCACCCGTTCCAACTCGGCCATGAGTTCCGCCATGCCCTGGCCGGTCGAGGCCGACACCAGGAGGCCACCCGGCACCGAGGCACCCGGCGGCAGCAGATCCGCCTTGGTGCAGGCCCGAACCCGGATCGGCGGAAGCCGGGTTCCCGGCGGGAGCAGCGACTCGAGCGATGGGGCCGCGCCCTCGGTGGCGGGATGGAGGTGGAGCACGACATCGGCCACGCCCAGGTCCTCGATCGCCAGTTGCACCATCCGGCTCTGCAGCAGATACGCCGGGTCGAGCAGACCCGGCAGGTCGTGGAAGACGAACTGCGCCGCTCCCTCGGTCCGCAGTCCGATCACCGGCGTCCGGGTGGCCTGGGCCTTGGGACTCACCATCGCCAGCGGCTGGCCGACGATTGCATTCATCAACGACGACTTGCCGACGTTGGGACGCCCGGCGATCGCCACCCGACCGAACTTGGTCATATGCTCATTTCACCAGGAGGATGCGGCGGTTGACCGGGTACAGCCATTCCACGCCGCGCTCGGTCACCACCGCGTCGTCTTCGAGTGGAATCCGGACCTTGCGCCCGCCCCACTCCGGTGCGGCCGTATAGGCAAAGAATTCGATCGAGAAGAGATTGCTCGGCCGGATCTGCCAACCCAGGCGGAGCGGATTGAAGAAGGCCATCGACGGCCCCGACCCGTGCCCGAGATCTCCCACGGAATGGCATCCGATGATCACGTCCGTCGTGGCGGGATCCGGACTCGGCTGATTGAACACCTTCATCAGCGCGAACCCTGGGACACTCGCGACAGTCTGGTTGAGTCGGTCGAGCATCTCCCGCGCCGTTGTCCCCGGCTTGGCGGTCCGGCGGATCAGGGCCCGGACTTCGAGCGCCCGGTCGAACGCTCGCTGGATGCCGGCCGGCGCGGCCCGCTCCCCATCCTTGAGGACGTACGCCATCCGTTTGATGTCGGTCCAGAAGCCCAGGTAGCCGACGCCCCAGTCGATCACCAGCAGGTCGCCGGGTCGGATGATCCGTTCGTTCGACGTGTCCTCGATCCCGTTAGGCCCGGTGACGTACACCGAGGGCATGTCGAACGACGAGCCCAGCCCATGGGCCAGGAGCTGATCCCACATCCACCACGCCACGTCGGCGAGGGTAGTCCGGTTTGGCGTGATCACCTCATTCGAGAGCGCTCGCTCGGCGATGGTCCGCGACCATTCGCCCGCCTCCCCGAACGCGACGATCTCCGACGCTACGTGTCGGGACCGGTAGTCCGACACCAGCTTCTCGGCCGATACCAGGTGGCTGGCGAACGCCGATCCGAGGGTTTTCTGGAGGTGGAGAAAGAGCGTGTGGGTGAGCCCGTCGGCCGCGCCGATTTCGTCCGAGGTGTTGATCCCGATCCGCTTCGGGTTGCGGGCCGACACATACGCCAGCAGGTCGGCCTCCCCCGCCACCGTATCGTACACAGGGCATTGCTCCAGCATGGGGCCGGTGATGCCGAGGGCGGTCCGCTCGATCCGGTCCCCTCCGCGGTCGAAGAACAGGTAATAGCCGATGCCGCTGGTGTACCCGCGCCCGAGGTCCTCGTAGAGCGGATCAGCATGCCCCTCCTTCTGAGCCACGATCCACAGATCGATCCCGTTCTCCCGCATCACTTCAGGGAGAATCCGATCGAACTTCTCCTCCCGGATCTGGCACATCCGGTCCCACCGCCGTCGCGACTCCTGCGCGGAGGCCGGCGACACCAGGATGGCGGCCGTCACGGCGCACCCCAGCCCGCGGCATATCTGACGAGCAACCATTGAATCGAGCCTCGGAGAGTGACCAGCAATGTACCGGGCTGACCCCTGCCGTTGGAGCCCCAAGTCGCCATCGCTAACATCCGGCATGCGCCTCTTCCCCCTACTCCTCCTTGGTTGCCTGGGGCGAACGGCCGCCGCGCAGGCGCGCCCCGAGGTCAGCGCCGAGGCGACGATCGTGTTCCACCAGGCGTCCGTCACGCCTACTGGTCGCGGCCAAGGTGAGGTGAAGGTGGTCCGTCCCGTCATGATGGCGCATTGGCGCTTCGCGAGTGGACTCGCGGCCCGCGCCACGCTCAATCTGGAAGGTGCCACGATGCCCGCCGGCGAACTCCTGCCCGGTGGCTGGGGCGAAGGCTTCGTGGACCGGCGTCACCCCCACACCTACGCCCATGAGTTGATCCTCGAGGGCCGCCATGAGTTCGTCTGCTCCGGAACCATGCGCTGCGCGGTCGGCGGTTTCATCGGCAAGGGGTTCGTTCCCTTCGGCTCGGCCGACCCGATGATGCGAGGCTTTCTCCGTTACCCGGTAAACCATCACCTCGCTCAGGTGCTCGAGCGCGCCGTGATCGGCGGCCAGATTCGGACCGGCCCCGCCACCGTCGAAATGGCTCTGTTCAATGGAGACGA
>JAYUZK010000311.1:0-13142 GCA_043751835.1 Gemmatimonadota bacterium
CGGCGTCACCGCTCGGCGCAGATTGGAATGGCAGCAGTAGTCGAGGTCCTGACCGGTGAGCATCTTGTGGACGTAGGGGTCACAGCGGGTGCCGAGGAGGTCATGACAGCCGGCACCGTCGACATCGATCCCGTAGCGGATGCTGTCGCCCGTGACGGTGGCGATCGGCCGGAGGTAGGGCAGGCACGACCAGAGCCGGTCGAACACGTTCATGTGAGCGCCGTGGAACTGTTTGGTGCGAGCGGCCCAGAACCGCTCCCGCGGATCGTGGCGGTTCCAGGCGTTGAAGTCGACGACCTGAGGTCCCTCGATCGTGGTCAAGCGGCACAACTGGCCGGCGTTCAGATGCCAAGCCCGGCCGGACCGGATCGGGACAACGAATTGATCGACCACCCGGCGAGATCCCGGATCGGCGACGTGGCGATAGAAGGCCCGATCGGGATCGAGCGCAGCGGATGACGCAGGTTGATACAGCGGTTTGGGGGCCACACTCGACTCCAGGTCTCGCGTCCCGCAATGGATAGCTGGAGTCACGTCGGGAAGCCAGCATGCTGCTGAATACCGTCCGCTCTCTCCGCGCGCGGTCGATTCGAAGGGCCGGCTCTATGCAGTCATTCCCGGGTGGATGTCGATGACTCAGGGGACCATCCCCGACTCGCTTCCCATCGTTCGTTTCATCCCTGGCGCCGGGCCGGTCGAGACAATTGCCGCCGGGCCGGCGGCTGGCGGGCGTGGCACGGGGCCGAGTGTACCTGGTGGCAGCCGACGACGATGGCATCGAGCGGCTCGAACGGTATCCGGTCCCGGGCCTCGCACCCCGGCACCCCTGAAAGAGCCAGGACAATCAGGCGCTCGCCTGCGGCCGCGACTGGCGGCCCACCCACCGATACAACACCGCGACCAACCCCGCAAAGAGGGCCAGGCCGATCCACCGCGAGGCACTGGCGAAATTCGCTCCCACGATCTCGAGCGGCGCCGCCTTGTTGGTGGCCACGATCAGCCCCGCGTTGAGCACGCCAAGCAGGCTCTCGCCCACGATCAGCCCCGAGGCGAGCAACACCCCGAACCGCTTGGCCATATCGGCGTTGGCGGTTCGATCCATGGCCCGATCGTAGAGCCACCCGATCAGCGCGCCGACCACGACGGGCTGGGTTGCATCCATCGGCAGGTAGATCCCGATCCCGATGGCCAGCGGCGACAGCCGGAGCAGCTTGAACCGGCCGAGCAGCTCGTCGAGGATGATGGCGCCGAGGCCGACCATCGCGCCGATCGCGATCAGGTTCCAGTCGAGCTCGGCCTTGAGCACTCCGCGGGCGAGGGTCGAGATCAGAGCCGCCTGGGGCGCTGGCAGCGGCAACGCGGCGATCGCCGCCCGGTTGGGATCACCAGGAAAGCCGTAGGCGTGATTCAGAAGATCGAGAATCGGCGGCACCACCGCCGACCCCGCCAGGACGCCGACGATCAACGCCACCTGCTGGCGCCACGGTGACGCGCCGACCAACTGGCCGGTCTTGAGATCCTGAAGGTTGTCGTTCGAGATGGTCGCGATCGAGAACACGATCGAGACGCAGAAGAGCGCAAACGCCACCAGCGCGTTGGTCGCCTCGGGCCCGGACAGCCTCGGCTGGACGAAGACCGCGAGCAGGAGCGCCCCGGCCACGGTGGCGAGAATGCCGATGCCGGAAACCGGGCTGTTGGAGGCCCCGATCAGCCCGGCCATGTAGCCGGCCACCGTCGCGACGAAGATGCCGATCAGGACGGTAAAGAAAACGCCGCCCAGCACGAGCGGCCACTTGAGTCCGGACAGCGCGCCGGTGCCGATGAAGTCGTACAGCAGCCAGCCGATCAGCAGCAGGCACCCGACCGAGAGGGCGCCGATCAGGCCAAGGGACAGATCGCGGTCGTCGTCCGTCCCGGTCTTGGCGGTGGAGCCGGCCCGCGCGGTGGCCACGATGCCCTGATACACCGGTCGAACCAGCTTGAGGAGGCTCCAGATCGCCGCGAGCCCGATCGCGCCGGCGCCGATGAAGCGAACCTTGGTCCGCCAGACGGTCATCGCCACATCCGCAAGCTCACCCGGAAGCCCGGCCGACAGGATCGGGGTAAAGACGCCCCACGCGATGACGAGCCCCGTGAGCATGGCGAGACCCACCGAGATTCCGACCAGGTGGCCCGCCCCGAAGAGCGCCAGCGAAAAGCCCAGGTTGACGCCGGTGGCGCCGGTCCCCAGTCGGAAGAACTGGGTCAGGCCGGTGGCGGCAATGCCCAAATAGCCCACGATCTGGGCGCCCGCCGCGGTGAGCGCCCCGACGAGGACGATCCTCGGGCCCCGCTTCCGCTCGATGGCGTTGGACGATGCCTCGTCGCCCGTGGCGCCCACTTTGAGCACCTCAGCCGCCGCTCGGCCCTCCGGAAACGGCAGATCCGAGTTGACCACGAGCGCCCGCCGAAGCGGAATCGAAAGCAGGACACCGAGAATCCCGCCCAGGGCGCAGATCAGGAAGCCGGTCAGGAACGGGAAGCCCCGCCACCAGCCGATCATCACCAGGCCCGGGAGCACGAAGATGATGGCCGAGAGGGTTCCACCCGCGGAGGCCACCGTCTGGACGATGTTGTTCTCCTTGATCGTGCCGGTCCGGAAGGCGCGCAGCACTCCCATCGAGATCACGGCGGCGGGGATCGAGGAGGCGATCGTGAGACCCACCCTCAAGCCCAGGTAGATATTGGCGGCGGTGAAGACGGCGGCGATGACCGCACCAAGGAGCAGGCCGCGGATGGTGAGTTCGGATTCGTTCTTCATAGGGCCCGGGTGGGGGATGAGCAAATCTACGGGAGAACCCGGTCGGTGGCGAGGCGGCCCCGCCGGTCCGCCACGGTGATCAGAGGATTCCCCAGCGGAACCGACAATCGCTGATTGGCGACGAGTACGGCCGCCAGATCGGGCCGCGTCGCCGCCCGGTCTTGTGTCTTGACAGGAGCCCCAGCCGGCGGTAGAACATCCTTCGAAGTTCAGGTTAGTGTCTCACCTTGGCCAAGGAGGCTCCATGTCGAAATGCGTGTTCGTTGGAGGCACCCGGGTATGCAGCGGATCACCGTATCGGGTCAACGGAGGCGCGAGGAAAGCCTTTCCGCGCCTGACGGGCGCGGCGAGAGCGGACCGGATTCCGGCGCGGGGGGCCATCAATGAATTGGCCGCCAATCCGGCCCAGAGGAAACTGGCGAACGATCTGCTCGATGCGGTGCTCGCGGCTCACTGGACGGCAGCCAAGACGGACAACGCAAAGGACATTCTGGAAACCGTCAAGCTGCTGCTGGTGGACGAGCTCGGACGACTGAGGCAGCATTTCTCGCTAGTGTCATATTGATCCTCAGGGCCGTCCCGCGGCTTCGCGGGGCGAGATTCCCTGCAGGGCCGCCACAAACCTCCGGTCGCGGCGCGCCTCCTTGAACCAAGGCGCGCCACGCACGTAGTGCGCCTCGAGTCCGTTCGCCCTGACCGCGAAGGCGATCAGGGCGAGTGCGCTATCGGGGTCGCCGCGCAGCAACCGAAGGCCGGCCGCCTCGACGAGCAGGACGCTCGGCAGCCGTTGCCCGAGGCCGAGGGCCGCGAGAGCGCGCGCCGCGACCCGATCGGAGCTGTCCCCGAGCCCCGCCCGAGCCAGCACCGCCCCGGACCACAACGCCCGCAACGCCGGGGACAATCCGCCGCGTTCGACCCGGGCCAGGGAATCGGTGATCGCCAGTGCCCGCACCGCGCTCGCCCGATCGCTCCCAAACCGGCCCCACAACTCTACCTCGCAATCCGCGAATCTTTCATCGCCCCGCCATTGGCCGATGGCCTCACGGCAAGCCTGGACCGCTCCGGTGGAGTCGCCGGTCAGCAAGGCCAGCTCAAACCGGCGTCGAAGCAGGTCCTTCCGGTGCAACTGAAACCCGTCGACCTTCCCCGCTTCCGCGACAGCGAGCTGACTCTCGGGATACCGGCCTTGCAACAGATAGCCCTGGCTCAACTCGACCCAGGCACGGACTCGCTTCGGTGCGATGGTCTTGGCCAGTTCCAGGTCGGCAACCGCCGCGGCCAGCGAGGAGTCCTCGCCGGACCATAGCGAAAGACGAAGGAGTACCTCGCCGCGAAGCTCGTGGGCCTCGGCCGTCCGGGGATGCTTCTTGAGGACGCGGCCGATGACGTCGAGGGCGGCCTGTCCGGCAGCCCGGGGGTCGGGAAGATCGCCCGGCACGTCAATCAGGTCCTGCCGGATGTACGCCGACAGAAACGCCCGCCGCTCGGCCGTCGTCGCGATCTCCAGCGGAATCAGCACACTTCTCCGGTCCCGAAGCTGAGCGGCTGCGAAGAGCGAATCGGCCCGGTCGAGCGCCTTGAAGCCCTGCCGATCGGCCCGAAAGACAATGGCGTCTTCCGCCTCCTGGCGCAGGACGGTCGCCTGTTCCACCAAACGCCAGGCCGAGTCGTCCGGCACCTGGCGGCGCCGCTGCGCTCGCAGCATTTCCTGCCAGAGGGTCTCGCGGACAAAAGCACTCAGCCCGTCGACGAGTCCGGTTATATGGGGCTCCGGCCCCGCCCTGAAAGTCTTCGCCTGGAGGAGCCGGCCGTTGGCGGGGTCCACGATTCGGGCCACCACCGTCGTGGAATCACCGCTCCGCGACACCGTGCCGGTCACCACCCGATCCACGGGGAATCGGATCCGCAGCGAGTCGATGGGAGCCCCGCGGTACGGCGCGACCGCGGTGCTGGCCGTAACGACGAGATCCGGCACTGCCTGGAGTCGATCGGCCAGGGACTCGGTGATCTGATCGGCGATCGACTGGCCGTCGTCACCGGCGAGGTCCTTGAAGTAGGCGACGAGGATCCTGGTCGGCCGGACCGAATCGCCCCTCCCCCCCGCAAGAGGCAGTTGCGTCGCCACCAGGACCGCGAGGAGAGCCACGACGGCAGCCGCCGCCAGCCGCGCCACCCGCCGCTTTGCCCCGGTCGTGCGCAAGATCCCGCCGGGGGTGCGCAGGTCGTTGAGCGCATCTCGTAATTCGGCCGCGCCGGGGTATCGGTCGGCCGGGGACGGGGCGAGGGCCCGCTCGATCACTTGCCGGAGCGCCGGCGATACCGTGGCCCCGAGTGCCTGGTGACCGGGCGAGCGCGGCGCACCGGAGAGCATCTCCCGAAGCACGCAGCCCAGACTGTAGACGTCGCTGCGGCCATCGACGGGCTGGTCCACGGAAAACTGCTCGGGACTCATGTACCCCGGCGTTCCGATCGCGAGACCGGTCGCGGATCCCGAGCCGGCACCCTCCGCCAGCATCTTGGCAATCCCGAAGTCCGCGACCAGCGCGTGCCCCTCCTGGAGCAGAATGTTGGCCGGCTTGATGTCGCGGTGGATGACGCCGCAACCGTGAGCGTACTGCAGGGCGTCGGCCACTTCAGCCGCTATGCTGATCGCCTCGCCGGTCCCAAGCGGCGGCGTCTCGGTGAGCCGCACCCCCAGCGACTGACCCTGCACGAACGGCATGACGTAGTAGGGCAGCGACCCGCCTCCCTCGACCTCGATCACACCGGAGTCGATCACGCCCAGAACGTGGGGATGGGCCAGATGCGCGGCGATCTGGATTTCTCTGAGAAATCGGTCGGCGCCAAGGAGCCGCCCGATTTCGGGGCGAAGGACCTTGAGGGCAACGGGGCGATCGTGACGCAGGTCCCAGGCGAGGTACACCACCGCCATTCCGCCGCGCCCCGCCTCGCGGCGGATCTCGTAGCGGCCTGCGATAGTGCCCGTCAGGGGAGTACGATCGGGGTCCACGTGGTCACCGGTCCTTCAATCTGGACCCGATCGGGCTGAATCGACAGACCTTGGCCGGGAACCCACCCCCAACCCGCCGACCCGGGGATTGTGGGACCTTGGGTTCAACGGTAGCATCCGGTTCCTCAATCGCCTCGGACCCGATGGCCAAACGGACCAGACCGGCCAAGCCCTTCCCGGCCCCGGTCGATGCCTTCGTGACACCCCGGTTCGCCGGCGTGTCCACGTTCATGCGGCTCCCCCAGATCACCGATCCGGCCGAACTCGACGTCGCGCTCGTCGGCGTGCCGTTCGACGGCGGGACGTCGTACCGCCCCGGCGCCCGCCACGGGCCTCGGGAAGTCCGCAATCAGTCCGCCATCATCCGGCCCTACAACCCGGCCCTCGAGGTGAACCCGTTCACCCGGCGCCGGATTGCCGACTACGGCGATCTCCCAGTGAACCCCCTCTCGATCGACGACTCGTTCGCGAAGATCGAGCGCGGCATCCGGACCCTGCTCGCGGCCGGGGTGATCCCCATCTCGGTCGGGGGCGACCATTCGATCCTGCTTCCGATTCTCCGGGCCATCCATGCCAGCCACGGCCCGGTCGGCCTGATCCAGCTCGACGCCCACACGGACACCTGGGACCAGTACTGGGGGATGAAGTACTGCCACGGAACTCCGGTGCGCCGCGCCATCGAGGAAGGCCTGCTGGCGGAGGGCCGGGTTCTGCAGGTCGGGCTCCGCGGGCAGCTCTACGCTGAAGACGACCTCGAGTTCGGCCGGGCCAACCGGATCATGACGGTGACCGCCGAGGAGTTTCATGCCCGTGGGGTCGGAGCCCTCAGGAAACACCTGACCCGCCTCCGCGGCCGGCCCACCTACCTCTCGCTCGACATCGACGTGGTGGATCCCGCGTTTGCGCCCGGCACCGGCACGCCCCAGGTGGGGGGGCTCTCGAGCGCCCAGATCCTGCAACTGGTGCGGGCGTTGCGAGGCCTGAACCTGGTCGGTGCCGACGTGGTCGAGGTCTCGCCGCCGTTCGACAGTTCCGGCATCACCTCGCTCCTCGCCGCCAATCTCCTCCACGAAATCCTCTGTATCCTGTGACCACCCTCGCCCGGAAACTCGGCCTCTCGCACTACTTCTCCCTTGCGTGGGGCACCATGGTCGGCGTGGGCTGGCTTGTCGTGATGGACGACTGGCTCAAACGGGGCGGCCCGGCCGGGGGGGTGATCGCGTTCGCGATCGGGGGCGCGGCGCTGCTGCCGGTGGCGTACGTCTACGGCCAGCTGATCCTGATGATGCCCGACGCCTCGAGCGAGGTGGCCTACACGGAACGCGCCTTCAACCGCCCGTTGAGCTACGCCATCGGCTGGACGATGCTGCTCACCTATCTGATCGTCTGCCCCTGGGAGGCGATCGCGATCGGGCGAATCGCCGGATACCTCGTACCTGCCTTGAACTCGATCGAGCTCTATCGGGTCGGTGGCAGCCCGGTCTACCTGCCCCACCTGCTGATCGGACTGGGCTTCACCGCGTTGTTCATGGCGATCAACTTTCGCGGCATCGGTTTGAGCGCCACGTTCCAGAACTGGGCCACGGCGCTCGTGCTGGGTCTGATCGCCGCCGTGATCCTGCTCGGGCTCCCGCACGGCTCGGCAGCCAATTTCACGCCGGCCTTCAACGGGTCGCCCGCGGTGTCGGTGCTGCTGATGCTGCAGGTGGTCCCGTACTTCATGACCGGCTTCGAATCGATCAGCAAGTCCTCCGAGGAGGCCAGTACCCGATTCGATGCCGGGGGCTTCGGCAAAGCGATGGTGCTCGCGATCGGGGTCGGGATGACGTTCTACATCCTGGTTATCGCCTCGGTGAGCTACCTGGCACCGTGGCCGGGCCTCCTGGGCGAGCGCTTCGCCACGGCGGCCGCGTTCGAACACGGCATCGGGCAGCGCTGGGTGGTGAACGTGATCATGGGCGCCGCGCTGGTGTCGCTCCTCAAGATCATGAATGGCACGTTCGTGGCCTCGAGCCGGCTGCTCTTTGCGCTGGGGCGGCGGGGACTCGTGAGCCAACGGGTCGCCCTCATCCACCCCGTCAACCAGACGCCGTCGAGCGCCATTCTCTGGGTGGGGGGGGCCACGGCCGCCGCGGTCTTCCTGGGCGGAGCGATCCTGGTGCCGGTGACCGAGGTCGCCGCGGTGACGGTAGCGTTAGGCTGGCTTTCAGCCTGCGCCTGCTACCTCAGGCTCGGACCCACCCCGCGCGGGCGGGCCGCGGCCTGGGCCGGACTCGCCGTCACCGGCGCCATGGTGCTGATGAAAGTGCTACCCTTCGTACCGGGCCATTTTTCGGGGTCCGAATGGATGGCGCTGGCGCTTTGGTGCCTGGCCGGCTGGGCGGTGAGAAACCGGACCCGGCCAACAAAGTCCTGAGGGATGCCAGGTCCATTACTGGCGAGGCTGGTCGGCGGGCGCTGTCGGCGCCGGTTCGACCCGCCACCACCACTGCGTCGGCAGCGCCCGCTTCCGGGGCCAGACCTCGTCCAGCGTGGCCGCGTCGTAGAGCCGGCCATTCTTCATCACATAGCGGATCGAATTCGAATTCTCGAGTTTGACCAGCGGATCGCGGTCGAGCACCTGGAGATCCGCCATCTTCCCGACTTCCAGCGAGCCGATGTCTTTCGACAGTCCGATGGCGTCGGCGCTGTGGAGCGTGGCGATCCGGAGCACATCGTGCGGCCGCATCCCGCCCGAGCCCAGCATCCACAGTTCCCAATGCACGCCGAGCCCCTGCACCTCGCCGTGTGAGCCGAGCCCCACTCGGCCACCGGCCTCGACCAGCTTCTTGAGCTGCCGGGCATGGAGCGGGAAGACGTACTGATCGTCGCGGTAGAACGTCACCGATTTCCACTTGTCGAGTTCGTCATGCGGCGTGAACCGCTTGAGCCGGGGTTCGGCGTCGAGGTTCACGTGGGTCAGGTAATACTCGCGCCCGATCGGACCGCCGTAGCTCACGATCAGGGTCGGCGTGTACGTGATGCCGCTCGCCTTCTCGAGTTCGACCACGTCTTGGTAGAAAGGGCTGATCGGAAGCGAATGCTCGAGCCCGGGATAGCCGTCCTGCATCAGGCTCAGGTTCATGGTGAAGTTGGAGCCGCCCTCGGTGGTCGCCGTGAGCCCCTGCTCCCGCGCCGCCGTGATGACCCACTGACGGACCTTCCGATCGCCGGCGAGATACTGCTTGATGGTCTGGGTGTGATAGTGATCGGCGTAGCGGCGGACCACATCACGGGCCTCATCCAGGCTCTTGATGTTGTCCATCGAGAAGATGCCCGGACCCGTGGCATAGAGCCGTGGGCCGATCAGCTCGCCGGTTTCCATCAGATCCTGGTAGGTGAGCACGTCCTCCGATGAGGTCTGCGGATCGCGCTGGGTGGTGACGCCGTACGCCAACTGGGCCATCAGCTGCGAGACCTGCCTGCGGTGGAGACCCCACGACATCCAGGTGTGGGCGTGGATGTCGACGTACCCCGGCAGAATCGTCTTGCCGGTCACATCGATGACGCGCGCGCCCGCGGGGATCGGCACGGAGCCCCTGGGTCCGACCGCCACGATCCGGTTATCCGTCACCACAACGTCGCCAGAGGGGATGACCTCGTCGCCCTTCATGGTGATGACTTGCGCGCCGCGGAGCACGACCGACCCCGCCGGTTTGTCCTTCCGCGCCACGATCTCGACATCGAATCGCGCGGCGTCGTACGCCGGGCCCTTCTTCATCGTGGTATCGGGCGTGGCCGCCGCGGCCGAGACGCGGGCCCGGGCCACAGAATCGGCTACGGCGGCGTCCGCCTGAGCCAGATCGGCCTGGAAGAAGCTCCGCCCGATCGAGTAGTGGGCCACCCGGCCGTCGGCGCGCCAGCCGATGAAATCACCGCCGACTCGCGTCAGCCGATGGGCCGGCATGGCCGAGTTGGCGGTCACCGCGATCGTCGCCCCTTCACCGGCCATCGGCGGCACGGTCACCAGAAACACGTTGCGGGAGACATGCACCAGGGCGCGGGTCCCGTCGGGCGAGAGCACCACCTCATCCGGCACCTGCGGCTCGGCCGCCGACCGGAACCCCGTGGCCATGGGCCCGGTGACTCTGACGACCGTTCGAGGATCGGTGCCGTCGTACCGGATCGACTTGAGCCCCGCGGCGCCCTCCCAAACGTAGATCCGCCCGGGGTCCGGCCCGATGTGCGGCACGTTCCTCCCCTGCTCGGTGGCACCGCCACCCACCCAGCTGATCCGGCTCACCTCGCCGCCCGAGGCCGGGAGCCACACGTACTCGAGCTCGGCCGCGCCGCTGTGACTGCCGAAGTCCTCGAGCATGCGCATCCGGTGCATCCGGGAGCCGCGGATCGCGATCAGCCGGCTGCCGTCGGTGGAATAGGCCAACTTGTCATAGAAGGCGGAGACCCGGGTGAGCCGCTCCGGGGCGCCGCCCTCGGGCTTCATGCGATAGAGGTCGCCGCCGGTGGAATCGTTCCACCCCACGTAGGCGATGTACTGCCCGTCCGGCGACCAGACCGGTGCGTGTTCCACGGTGACAGCCTGCGTCAGGCGACGGGCGTTCCTGATCGTGGCGGCGGCACCGCCGGCCGCGGGCGGCAGATCGGCGACCCACAACCGATCGAGCGCCGCGAACACCAGCCGCCGTCCGTCCGGCGAGGGCCGGGCGCCGCGGATCTGGGTCACGGTCAGGGTGGAATCGTTGATCGGATAGTCGAACTTGGCCAGCGGAGCGAGCTGCTGATCCACCTCCGCCCGGAACGGCAACTCGGTACGCTCACCGCTCGGCACCGCGATCCGCCAGATTTTCCCGCCGAAGCTGGTGATCAACGCGCGGGAATCCGGCGTGAACGCCGAAGCCGGATAGACATCGCGGTCGCGCGACCCGCCGCCCTGGTAATCGTCGCGCTGGACGTCCATGGCCAGCCACTTCTCTTCACCGGTGGCGAGATCGAGCAGCTTGAGCGCTTCGCGAGCGTCGTACCGCGTCGCGTAGACCAGCCACTTCCCGTCCGGGCTCGGCACCGGGCGGAGCGCGCCTTCGAGTTCGTGGGTCCGGATCTGGAGGCGGCCGCTCTCGCGGTCGACCTGGGCGATCTGGTACGAGCCCAGCAGGCGAGCCGAGCTCCGGGCCGGATCACCGGGCTCGGTCTCCGGGTCCGGAACGCCGTCGCCGTCGCCGATTCCGCCGCCCAATCCGCCGCGGACGTTCACCCAGAGGGTATTCGCGCCCTTGCCGAAGGCCGGGCCGAGTATGGAGGGAGGGCTGTTCCCGGGCGAACCGCTGCCGGGCGCGCCGCGGCCGGTCATCTGCACGCCGGTCCCGCCATCCTTGTGCCAGAGCCAGAGCTGGGTGTCCTTGGTGGCCACGACGTACTGGCCGTCCGGTGTCCAGACCGGCGAGACGTAGTTGACATTCTCCCCGGTGGTGAGCGCCCGGGCGTTGGTGCCGTCCGCGTCGGCGATCCAGAGATTCTCGGAGCCGTTCCGATCGCTCACGAAGACGATCCGCTTGCCATCGGGCGAGAAGTGCGGCTGCATGTCGTACGCCGGGCCGCTGGTGAAGCGGGTCGCGGTGCCGCCGACGGCGGGCAGGGTGTAGAGGTCACCCAGGATCTCGAAGACGAGTATCCTGCCGTCAGGCGAAAGATCGAGCGAAAGCCAAGTGGCTTCGCTCGTCGCGAACTTGAGCGACCGGGTGGTGATCAGCGGGAGGGTGTTGGCCTTGGCGGCGGCTTTCGCGGCGCTGTCGCTTTGGGCAACTGTCTGGGCGGCCAGCGGGCTCGCAATCACAACAACGGCCACGGCGGAGGCAAGAGACCGAATCGTCACGGAATCACTCGTGCTGGGGGTCCCCTGAATCTATCGCCTCCGCTACCTTCTTTGTCATGCGAACCCTGAACATGAGGTGGCTGGTGGCCGCAGCCGCCGCCGCCGCATGCAATCGGACGCCCGCCCCGCCCGCTTTTCAGCCCGTCGCCAACATGAAGCAGTTGATGGCCGCCATTGTGGAGCCGGCGGCCGACGGCTATTGGGACGCGGTCGGCTCGACAGACGACGCGAAGGGCACCACCTATTTTGCACCGCGGAACGACGAGGAGTGGACCGAGCTAAGGAACTACGCCTATGCCATTGCCGAGTCGGGCAACCTCATGATGATGGCTCCCCGGGCCCGGGACCAAGCCGACTGGATGACGATGTCCCAGGGCCTCATCGCGGCCGGGCGGCGCGCCTTGGCTGCCGCCGAAGCGAAGGACACCGTGGGAGTCTTCAACGCCGGCGCCGAGGTGTACGACGCCTGCACGAAGTGCCACGCCGTCTACCTCGTGGGCACCGCCAAGCCGGCGATGAACCGGTAAGCACGCCGGTGTCGCCCACCGAATTCTTCGCCTGGATGGCCGATACACCGTGGAGCGTCCAGCTCCGCGAGTCGCTCTACGCCTGGCCGTTCGTGGAGTCCACCCACGTGCTGGCCCTTGGGCTCTTCGCCGGGACCGCCGTGATGCTCGATCTCCGCCTGCTGGGCCTGACGCTCAACCGGGTGCCCGCCTCGGCGCTCACCAGCCGCCTGCTCCCGTGGACGCGGGCCGGATTTGCCATCATGGTGGTCACCGGCCTCCTGCTGTTCTACGCCACCCCGGTCCGCTACTACCACAACGTCTTCTTCCGGCTCAAGGTCATCGTGCTGGTGATCGCCGGCCTCAACATCTGGGTGTTCCATTCCCGAATCCACCGCCGGATCGCCGCCTGGGATCTCGACCCCGTGGCCCCCCGGGCCGCTCGGATCGCGGCCGTCGTGTCTCTGGCGGGCTGGGCGATCGTCGTCGTCGCGGGCCGGCTGATCGCCTACAACTGGTTCGACTGCGACATCCAGCCCCAGCCCGACTTCATCAACTGGGCGGCGGGCTGCGCCGCCGTCGCGTTGGCTCCCTGACCATGCTGCCGTTCTTCCAGTGGTGCGAGGCCACCTTCATCGCCCGAGGCATCAGCGACTCGGTGTGGTTGTTCGGCGTGATCGAGGCGATCCACCTGCTCGGGCTCTGCCTGTTGGGGGGGGCACTGCTGATCGTGGATCTGCGACTGCTGGGAGTGAGCCTCGCCGAGCAGCCGATCGCCGAGGTGGCCCGGAGCGCCAGGCGGTGGCTCATCACCGGCCTCGTGATGATGGCGGCGACCGGCATTCCGCTGTTTCTCTCCGAGGCGACGAAGTGCTACTACAATCCGTCGTTCTGGGTAAAGATCATCACCCTGCCGGTAGCGCTGCTGTTCACCTTCGCCGTTCGGCAGCGGATTGC
>JAYUZK010000312.1:0-3467 GCA_043751835.1 Gemmatimonadota bacterium
CATGTCCTCATGGCGATGGGTCTTCCCCGTTCTCTGGCGCTCGCGTCGGTCCGCTTCAGCCTCGGCCACGAAACCACCGAGGCGGAAATCGATCAGGCCATCGCCGTCTTCCCCGGCGTGGTGGACAAGGTCCGCCGGCTCACCGCGGTGCTTGGCCGTGCTTGAGAAGATCCTGGTCGCGATGTCCGGCGGCGTCGACAGTTCGGTCGCCGCCGCGTTGCTGGTCGAGCAGGGCCACGAGGTGGTCGGCGCGACCATGAAGCTGTTCTGCCACGGCGATGACGTGCCCGACCGGCCCTGCTGCTCGCTCGACTCGATCAACGACGCCCGGGCCGTGGCCCACCGGCTCGGGATGCCGCACTACGTCCTGAACCTCGAGGACCGGTTCAGCCGCCAGGTGATCGCCAACTTCGTCGACGAATACAGCCGCGGCCGGACCCCGATCCCCTGCGTCCGGTGCAACTCGTTCACCAAGTTCCGCGACCTCCTCGCCCACGCCGACGCTCTGGGCTGCAGCGGGATTGCCACCGGGCACTACGCCGTGAGCCGGGACGGGGGGCTCTTCCGGAGCCGCGATCAGGCCAAGGACCAGAGCTACTTCCTCTGGGGGATCCCGCCGGAGGTCGTGCCCCGGATGCGGACCCCGGTCGGCGAGCTGACCAAGGCGGAGACCCGCGCCATCGCCCGGAAACTCGGCCTCGAGACGGCCGACAAGCCGGAGTCGGTGGAGATCTGCTTCGTGCCCGATGACGATTACGTCGGCGTCCTCGAGCGACATCTGCCCGCCGACGCCCCGGCGCTCACCCCCGGTCCGCTGGTGACCGCCGATGGGCGCCTTCTCGGCGAGCACCGGGGATTCGCCCGTTACACCATCGGCCAGCGGAAGGGCCTCCCCGGGGGGTCTCCGCTGCCGCTTTATGTGATCGGGATCCGGCCGGACGACCGGGCGGTCGTGGTCGGAACGGCCGATGATCTGGACGGCTATACCGTCCGGCTCGAGGAACTCAACTGGCTTGCCGCGCCGCTGGTGGCTGGCGATCGCTGCCTGGTGCAGGTCCGCTCTCGAGGTCGGGCGGTGCCTGCGGTGGTCCGGTCCGCCGACGAAGCGGGACTCGTCCTCGACCTCGAGGCGCCGGCCAGGGCCATCACACCCGGACAGTCCGGGGTGCTCTATTCGGATCGGAACCAGGTATTAGGCGGCGGAGTCATCGCATGAGACGTATGGCGGCGGGTATCGTGACGGCAATGGGCCTTGCGGCGGGCAGCCTGGCCGGGCAGGACAAGCGGCCGATCGGGATCGACGATTTTCTGGGGCTCAAGATCGCGAGCGACGTCCAGCTCTCGCCCGACGCGGCCGCGGTGGCGTTTACCGTGACGACCGCGTCGCTCGCCGACAATCGCAATGTCTCCCGGATCTATCTCCACACGGTGGCCGACGGCGTCACCCGCGAGCTCACCCGCGGACCGGGCTCCGACCATCAGCCCCGCTGGGCCCGGGACGGCCGGACTCTCGCGTTCCTCTCGACCCGGAGCGGCGCGCCGCAGGTCTGGCGGATCCAGACCGACGGCGGCGAGCCCGCCCAGATGACGACCCTCGCGGGCGGCGTCAACGAGTTCTGGTGGTCGCCGGACACCACCGCGCTGTTTGTCACGTCGGACGTGAAATGGCCCGAACAGAACGAGCTCGACCACCGGGAAAAGGACCAGCGGAGCCAGGCCCGGATCTGGACCGAGCTGTTTTACCGCCACTGGAACGAATGGCGGAGCGGCACCCGGCAGCACATCTTCCGGGTTGATCTGGCCGACGGAAAGATCACCGACCTCACCCGGTTCGACCGCGACGTCCCCACGCTGGCGTTAGGCGGCCGTGACCTGGCGGTGTCGCCGCTGGGCACCGAGCTCGCCGTCGTCTTCAACCCCGACTCGTCCGTGGCCACCAGCACCAATAACGAGATCTTCCTGATGGGACCGGACGGCACCGGTCTCGTGCCGATGACCCAGAACCCCGCCAACGACCACAGCCCGGTCTATTCACCCAACGCCCGCTGGGTCGCCTATCTCGCCATGGCGACGCCGGGCTTCGAGGCCGACCGCCAGGAAGTGGTGCTCTACGACCGGGCAACCGGAGAAAAGACCTCACTCACGGGCGGCTGGGACGCGAGCGTCCAATCCCTGCTCTGGAGCCCCGATTCACGAAGCGTGGTGGTCGAGGTCGAAGAGCGCGGCGAGCACAACATCTATCGGCTGTCGGTCCCGGCCGGCCCCCGGACCCTGCTGGTGTCGGGTGGCGTCAATACCGACCCGCAACTCACCCCTCGGGGCGACGCGCTGATCTTCCTCCACCAGAGCACCACGCAGCCACCGGAGCTGTTCATCCAGCGAATCGACCCGAAACAGCCGGCGGCGATGCGGCAGCTCACCCGGCTCAACACCACCGCGCTCGCCGCGCTCGACCTGGCCCCGGCCGAGAAATTCGGATTCGTCGGGGCCAAGGGCGACAGCATTTTCGGGTATCTGATCAAGCCCCCGGCGTTCGACTCGACCCGGAAGTATCCCCTCGTCTATCTGATTCACGGCGGGCCGCAGGGCGCCTGGGTGGATGGCTGGCACCAACGGTGGAACTACGCCGTCTTTGCCGCCCGCGGCTACGTGGTTGCCGCCGTCAACTTCCATGGGTCGACCGGGTACGGCCAGGCCTTTACCAACAGCATCTCGAAGCACTGGGGCGACCTGCCGTACGAGGACCTGATGAAAGGCGTCGAGACCCTCGCGCGCCTTCCCTTCGTGGACGGCGCCCGGATCGGCGCCGCCGGGGCCTCTTACGGCGGCTACATGATCTACTGGCTGGCCGGCCATACCGATCGGTTCAAGACCCTCGTCGCCCACGACGGGATCTTCAACACCGAAAGCATGGCGGGCACCACCGAAGAGCAGTGGTTCCCGGCCTGGGAGTTCGGCGGCAACCTCACCAATCCCGAAGCCCGCACGCTGATGGCCCAATGGTCGCCGGCCAATTTCGTTTCGCAGTGGAAGACCCCGATGCTGGTGGTCCACAGTCAGCAGGACTTCCGGGTCGACGTCTCCGAGGGGTATCAGGCGTTCACCGCCCTCAAGCAGAAGCACCTCCTGGCCAAGTTCCTCTATTTTCCCGACGAGGGCCACTTCGTCCAGAAGCCCCGGAACCGGAAACTCTGGTGGGGCGTGGTGCTCGACTGGCTCGATCAGTTTCTCATGCCGGCGGCCGCCCCGGCGAAGCCGTGACCCGCTCGTTACAGCCCGAGCGCCTGGGGCCACATAGCTTGACGGCCATGACGCTTCCGTCGGCGCCCCCGAACGGCGACCTCCGGCACCCGTCGCTCTATATCAACCGGGAACTCTCCTGGCTCGAGTTCAACCGGCGGGTGCTGAACGAGGCGCTCGACCGGCGAACCCCACTGCTCGAGCGGGTCAAGTTCCTGGCGATCTTT
>JAYUZK010000313.1:0-12041 GCA_043751835.1 Gemmatimonadota bacterium
GCCTCAGGGATACGCGGCCCGGCGCAATCTGTTCGCGTATCGGGGCGCCGGGATGACGGCGAGTCAGGTGCTTCAGGCGGCGACGATCAGCGACGCCAAGCTGCTCGGCATGGAGGGCCGACTCGGCGTGGTCAAGGCGGGCGCCTTCGCCGATCTGATCGCCGTCGACGGGGATCCCGAGCAGGATTTCGGCGCGATCGAGCGGGTTCGGTTCGTGATGAAGGCGGGAACCGTGTACGTCGACCGCTGACCGATGATCTGGCTTGCGGGAATCATTCTGGTCCTCACACTGGCTGCCGGGCTGGAAAGCCTGATCGGTGGCGCCGAAGGTATCAATCGTCGTGGCGGCGCGAGACGAGGCACCTCACATCGAGGCGGCGGTCGCCACGATGCTCGCCCAGGACTATCCCGACCTCGAGCTGGTGGTGGTCGATGACCGGTCGACGGACGGCACCGGCCCGATCCTGGACCGGATGGCGACGGCCGATCGCCGGCTCGCGGTCGTCCACGTGACGGGACTCCCGACGGGGTGGCTGGGCAAGAACCACGCGCTCCAGGTTGGCGCCGCCCGGGCGGTGGGGCGATGCCAGGCAGCGGGGCTCGATCATCTCGCCGTGGCGCCGGACCTGATAATGCCGGGGCCGCTGCTCGAGGCTTCGGGGTCTTCTTCCTCTATTCCTTCCTCACGTTTACCATGCCCTGGAAAGCCGCCGACCCGAAGAGCTGGTTCTTCATCGGGATCGGGGCCTTCAATCTGATCCGGCGCGAGGCCTATCAGGCAATCGGTGGCCATGAACGGCTCCGGCTCCGGCCCGACGACGACCTCAAGCTTGGCAAAGTGCTGAAGCGGGCCGGGTTTCGGCAGGAAGCCGCCAATGGGTACGGGCTGATCAGTGTGGCGTGGTATCACTCGCTTGGGCAGATGATCCGCGGATTCGAGAAGAACATGTTCGCGGGGGTCGACTACCACGTGGGCCTATCGCTGGCCGGCGGGTTGCTGCAGCTTCTCCTGGGGGTCTTCCCGGTGATCGCGGTGTTCCTGACGACGGGACCGGCCCGAGTGGTGTTCGCGGTGCAAATCGCGGCCTCGCTGGCGACCATGGCGGTGCACGCCCGGTCGCTCGGGCTCCGGCTCTGGCTGGCACTGCTGTTCCCGGTGGTCGTCGTCCTGTTCGTCTTCATTCTCTGGCGCACGATGGTTCTCAACCTGATTCAGGGCGGGATGCAATGGCGCGGCACCTTCTATTCCCTTCGCGAACTCAAGGCCAATCGGATATGACTCGTTTCGCCCTGCTGTTTCTGCTGCTCGTGCCGACGCTCGGGCTGGCGCAGGCTCCGGCCAAACGCCGGATCGTTCCCGGCGATCTCTACCGGATCAAGAATGTGAGCGGGGCGCAGCTGTCGCCGGACGGTCAGTGGGTGGCCTATACCGTCAGTACCGCCGATTCGGCCAAGGACAAACGGGGGTCCGATCTGTACATGGTCAGCTGGGATGGCGCCCGGACCGTTCGGCTGACTTCAACCCCGGAGATCGAGTCGAATCCCCGCTGGAGTCCCGACAACCGCTATCTGGCGTTCCTGAGCGCCCGGGGCGACGTGGAGAAGGGCGCCCAGTTGTGGCTGCTCGACCGGCAGGGGGGCGAGGCCGAAAAGGTCACCGACATCAAAAGCGGAATCGACGAGTACGCCTGGTCGCCGGATGGGCGGCGGCTGGCATTCGTGATCCAGGATCCCGATCCCGACAGCACGAAGACGACCGAGAAGAGGGCCCCGAAGCCGATCGAGATCGACCGGTGGGATTTCAAGCGGGATTACGTCGGCTACCTCGGCCGGAGGCGGAACCATCTCTACCTGTTCGATCTGGCGTCGCGGAAGCTCGAGCAGATCACCACCGGCGATGCCGATGACGGCGGCCCCGGCTGGTCACCGGACGGCCAGACGCTCGTGTTCGTGAGCAAGCGAGCACCGGGGAGCGATCGGGACGACAACTCCGATGTGTATACCATTCCGGCACGAGCCGGCGCCACGCCGAAGCAGATGACGACGTTCGCGGGCCGCGATGACGGACCGGCGAGCTTCAGCCCCGACGGAAAATGGATTGCCTACCGCCGAAGCGGGGATCCGAAATACTTCGCCTACAACAACCATCGTCTCGCGGTCATTCCAGCGGCCGGCGGTGAACCGAGGGTGCTGACCGAGGCGCTGGACCGGCCGGTGGCCGAGATGCGGTGGTCCGGTGACGGCGCCTCGCTCTACTTCCTGTTCGACGACGACCGCACGGTGCCCCTGGGCCGGGTGAACCTTGCCACCGGCGTGATCGAGCGGGTGCTCAAGGGTCCCCGCGGCCTCGGCGGCCTCTCCGTGGCGGGAGCCAGGGTGGTGCTGACGGAGGACACCGATACCCAGCCGGACGAGGTGGTGGCGCTCGAGAGCGGGACCCTTCGGCGGCTCAGCCATCACAATGACTCACTGATGGCGACGATCGATCTCGGTCCGGCGCAGGAGCTCGACTCGAAGAGCAAGGACGGGACGGCGGTCGGCAGCATGCTCTACCTGCCGCCGGACTACCGGCCCGGGCAGCGCTATCCGCTGGCGCTCCACATCCATGGCGGCCCGTTCGGGCAGGACGGGCATGGCTTCGATCTGATGCGACGGGTGTTTGCGGCCCGAGGCTACGCGGTGCTGGCGCCGAACTACCGGGGCAGTTCGGGCCGGGGCGAGGCGTTCAGCCGGGCGATCTTCGCCGATTGGGGCAACAAGGAAGTGATGGATCTGCTCGGCGCAGCGGACGAGGCCATTGCCAAGGGAATCGCCGATCCGGCTCGCCTGGTTCTCGGCGGGTGGAGCTACGGCGGGATTCTAACCGACTACACCATTGCCACCGATCAGCGGTTCAAGGCCGGGGCGGCCGGCGCCGGCAGTGCGTTGCAGCTTTCGATGTACGGGCATGACCAGTACACCTACCAGTACGAGCAGGAACTGGGCGTGCCGTGGAAGACCCCGGAGGCCTGGCTCAAGGTCTCCTATCCATTCTTCAAGGCCGACCGGATCACGACGCCGACGCTCTTCATGGGTGGCGAGCGCGACTTCAACGTGCCCATCATCGGGTCGGAGCAGATGTATCAGGCACTCAAGACCAATGGCGTCGATACGAAGCTCGTGGTCTATCCGGGGATGTTTCACGGACCGACGGCCCCGAGCCATCAGCTGGACATCATGCTGCGATACCTCGGCTGGTGGGAGCGGTACGTCAAGCCGATGGTGCCCTGATCGTCAGATATCCCTGCAGGCTCGTCAGTGATTCGACCCGCGTGAAACCAACGCGCTCGATCACGGTTTTGAGGTGACCGGCACCCTCGCCGCCGACAAGGACCGGGATCCTCGAACCCAGCGCCGCCGCGAGGGCCGCGAACTCGTGCTCCGCCGCGACCCCGTCGATCGGAAAGACAATGCTGAGGCCGATCGCCCGGGCATGAAGCTGGGTGGCCGCAATGGCGATCTCATCGCCGGGTAAATCGGGCCCAAGATAGAGGCTACGCCATCCCGCCGCCGCCGCGGCCGCGGCCGCCAGCATCGCCCCTAATTCGTGGTGCTGGCCGCTCGTTGTCCCCGAGACGAACACCGGTGCCGAGGGCTCGCAGGGGAGCGAGGCCAGTATCCCGCTCATGACCTGGCGCACGGTGGCTGTGGTGAAGTGCTCCTGCACGATCCGGAGCCGGCCTTGGTGCCACAGCTCGCCGACCTCTCTCACGAGCGGGGTCACCACCGTTTCGGCAAAGGCCACCGGCCCAAGCAACATCGCGGCACGCCTGAGGGTCAGGTCGAGTGTCGCCCCGTCCATCCAGTGGACCGCCTGAAGGCACCGTTTGACGGATGCTGCCGCCGCCGCGGCCTCAGATGTCGCTTCGGCGGACGCAGGTCCGAGGCTGATGGGTTCATGGACGAGGGCGGCAATATCCAAATCGGGCAACTCTGAGAGGCGGCCGATCGAGTGGCCATGCAGGGTGGCCCGGCGGAGGAGGGACAATCGGGCCACATCTGCTTCGGTGTACAGCCGCTGCCCGCCTTTGGTGCGGGACGGAGCGACCACGCCGTACCGCCGCTCCCAGGCCCGGAGCAGTTCGGCGGATAATCCGGTTCGTTTCAGGACCATCCGGACCGGAAAGACTGGAACGGCGTGATCAGGCAGCATCCGACAAGTATATTAGTTGTACGTGTTTCGTCAAGAGATGAAGTGACAATATCTCTACACAAGACGTACAACTCTACTTCTCATTCCTGTTTGACCGGCCCAACCGCCAAGAGCCGGACGTCGCTGGCGGTCCGTGTCCCCGATGACGATCTGGCGGATCTGGGTGTGGCCCACGGTCCGAGTGGGGCATCGCTTTCGCCCTCGCCGGCGTTGATGGTCGTGATACTCTGCGAGATCAGGTTGGGGGCAGCAGCAGGGTCGGCTAGAAAGGGCGCCGCCGTCTGCCCCATCATGTCGATGAATCCGGGCGTGATGGTCTTGCCGGTGGCGTCGATGGCCCGGCGCCCGAGCGCGGGGGCGATCCGCCCGATCGCGGCGATCCGGCCGTTGCTGATGGCGAGATCTCCCTGGTACCACGGGGCCCCGGTGCCGTCGATGATGTGGCCGCCATGGATCACCACGTCGTATCGGGGAGATTGGGCGTGGGCGTCCGGCGACCCGAAAGGGGTCAAGGCGCCGAGCGCCAGAAGGCAGGCAACCTTCAGTTCCATGACAAGCCTTTGAGTGGGTCAAGGTTGAGGTTGCCACCGCTCAGCACGCAGACGACGCGGGACCCCTTGGGCAGCCGGATCAGCCCCCGCCGAAGCGCCGCCACTGGGGCGGCGGCGGCGGCCTCGGCGACCAGCTTGCACCGTTCCATGATCCAGTGCACCGAGTCGAAGATCTCGGTGTCCGGGAGGGTCACGATTTCATCGACGTAGCGCTGGCAGACGGAGAAGGTGATCTCGCCAACCCGGCGAACCCGGAGTCCGTCGATGATCGTGCGGCAATCGATCGTCACGACCCGGCCGGCCTCAAGGCTTTCTTTCATGGCGGGGCCGTCGGACGACTCGACCCCGATCACCCGGATTTTCGGGTTGTGACTCTTGGCGGCCATCGCCACGCCGGAGATCAGTCCGCCCCCGCCAATCGGGACGATGATCGCATCGACCTCGGGCCAGTCTGAGATGACCTCGAGCCCCAGGGTTCCCTGGCCGGCGATCAGGACCGGGTCATCGAATGGGCTCAGGTAGGTGAGTCCTTCGGTCCGGACGAGCTCCCGGGCTTTTTCGTTGGCCTCATCCCAGATCCGGCCGTGAAGCACCACCTCGGCGCCGTAGGCTCGGGTGGCGGCCACCTTGGCGGGGGTGGCGTTCTCCGCCATGCAGACGACGGCCCGGACCCCGTGGATGCTGGCCGCGAGGGCGACGCCCTGGGCATGGTTGCCCGCGGAGGAGCACACGACCCCTCGTTGCTTATCCTCGGGTGACATGAGCGCCAGTTTGTTGAGCGGTCCCCGGATCTTGTAGGACCCGACCCGCTGGAACATTTCGGCCTTGAGCCGGATCTCATGCCCGCTCAGTTCCGACAACTGGCGGGAGCCGAGGAGCGGGGTGTGGTGGATATGGCGGGCGATCCGTTCCCGGGCAGCGCGAAAATCGTCGAGCGTCAAATCGAGCATGGTCCTGGCCGTGGCGGTGAGTGGGGTGTCCCTTGGGGCTCAGGGGGAATCTCGCTCCAGTACCCCGTCCGAGCCACCCTGGGGGTGCCGGGGCATTTGCGTCCCCCGGTGTGCGCGACGTACTATCCCTGCTCGTCACCCACCCGACACCACGAGCGTACCATGGACCTGGATCACCCCCGCCTCTTCCGCTGGGACGAGCTCCCGATGGAGGCCGTCACCGACATGCTGGCCCGGAAAATCGTGACCGGCGGCAAGGTGATGGCCGGGCACATCTGGCTCAAGAAGGGTTGTATCGTGCCACAGCATTCCCATGAGGCGGAGCAGTACTCCATCCTCTTCTCGGGGGCGCTCAAGTTCATCATCGGTGGTGAGACGGTGGTGGTCGGACCCGGCCAGATGCTGGTGATTCCGTCCTGGGTGAAGCACGAGGCGGTGGCGCTCGAGGACACCTACGAGATGGACGTGTTCACGCCGATCCGCCGGGACTGGCTGGACAAGACCGATTCGTACTTCACCCAACCTCCGACCCAGGCTCCGGATTTCGCCAATCCGGCCACGGCCGCCAACCCGGCGCGGTTGGTCCGGTGGGATGAGGTGCCGGTCGAGGGAATGACGCCGCTGATCGACCGGGCCTATGTCTCGGGGGACCGGGCCACGGTGGCCATGTTCCGGCTGCGACGGGGAGGGATCGTGCCGACTCACAAGCACGACGCCGAGCAGCTCACCTGGGTTCGCTCCGGTCGCCTTCGTTTCGTGGTCGGCACCCAGACCTTCGAGGTACCGGGCGGCTCGGTTCTCCGGATTCCCTCGAACCTGCCCCACAGCGCCGAGGCGATCGACGACTCTGAGGCCACGGACATGTTCAGCCCTCGCCGGGATGATTGGATCGCCAAGAGCGACCAGTATCTTCGCGAAACTCACCGATAGCGTTGGAACGAGGAACGGCATGCGCGCAATCAGGGTTCATCAATTCGGCGATCCATCGGTTCTCCAGCTCGACGACGTTCCGACTCCGGAGCCGGGCCCCGCGCAGGTCCAGATCAGGATTCGCGCGGCCGGGGTGAACCCGGTCGATACCTACATCCGGAGCGGCCGGTATGGCGCGCTTCCCGTGCCGCCCTTCATTCCCGGGTCCGACGGAGCGGGGACCATCTCAGCGTTAGGTGCCGGCGCCTCCCGGTGGAAGGTCGGTGACCGGGTCTTCTTCCATGGTACCACGTTGGGCCGGGCGTACGGCGCCTATGCCGAGATCGCGGTGTGCGACGAGGACAAGGTGTTCCCCCTCCCGGCGAAACTGGGGTTTGCTGAAGGGGCGGCCCTCGGAGTGCCCTATGCGACCGCCTACCAGGCGCTGATCGTGAAGGCCCAGCCGAAATCCAACGAAATCGTGCTGGTCCACGGGGCGAGCGGCGGGGTCGGAACGGCGGCCTTGCAACTGGCCCGATGGAAGGGGCTTCGGGTGATCGGCACGGCGGGCAGTCCCGACGGCCTCGATCTGGTGAAGGCCAACGGGGCCCATCTCGCCGTCAGTCACAAGGAGGCGCTCTACGTCGATCTGATCCGTGAGGCGGCCGATCATGGGCGCGGTCCCGACATCATCCTCGAGATGCTGGCGAATGCGAATCTGGATGCGGACCTCGATCTGGTGGCGCAGGGCGGCCGGATCGTGGTGATCGGGAGTCGGGGGCGCACCGAGATTGATCCGCGGAAGATCATGGCCAAAGACGCGGCGATTTTTGGTGTCATGCTCTGGAATCAGGACTACGAGGCCCTCGCTGCCATCTACGCCGACATCGCGACGGGGGTGGAACAAGGGGTCGTGGTGCCGGTGATCGGCCAGGAAATCCCCTTGGCGGAGGCCTCCCGGGCCCACGACGCGGTGCTTGCTCGCGGGGCCTATGGAAAGATCGTGCTGATCCCGTAGCCCAACAAGAGAACGAGGCGCCGGATCGGGGGATCCGCCGCCTCGCCTCAGGGTACTGGCCCAACCTGGGGGAGCAGGCCGGGCCGTGGTGCCTCGGTCGGGGGACCGGGGCGGCTACCAATCGGGCAATCACCGTGCCCCGGCGGGTTGTCCAAGGGCGCTCACGCCAAGATCTTTTCCACCATATAGTTGGGCCAAGTCCCCGGACGAGACGGCCGGGCCCGTACCAGGGGCCTGGGCGGTCGTCGCCACAGGATTGTCGCTCCGTCCCCACGGCTGGGAGAGTTGCCGTGATCCGGTCCGCCACCATGCTGCTCGTTGGCTTCATCTCAATTGTCTCGGCCGCAGCCCCGACCCCGGGCGCGCGACCTCGGGCTGACCCTTGGGGTGTTCCCACCCGGGGACTCTGAACGCCATCACGGACGTCGCCGGGGTCCGGGTTGGGCAGGTGACGGTGGCCGATGGCTCTCCAGCCGGCTTGGCACGGTGGAGGCCCTGCCGCTCGATCGGGTCATGGCGCTGCTCCGGAAGTACCGGGCCGTGGAGCGTTAGGCGCCCGCCCGACCGGCCCCGACCAATCCCGCGAGCGCAAATCCCGCGAACACCGCCGAGACCGACAGCAGTCCGGAGAGCCCGCCGTATGCCGCGGCGCGCCCGAATTCCCCCTGCTCAATGAGGGTCGCGACTTCCAGGCTGAACGTGGAGAAGGTGGTGTATCCCCCGCAGAACCCGATCGTCAGGAAGGCCCTCGTCTCGGGCGACCAGGCGGCGGTGAGGGCGGTATACCGGGCGATGAAGCCGAGCACCAGGGATCCGGTCACGTTGACGAGCAGGGTTGCCACCGGCACTGGCGTCGGCCTGGCGAAAGCGATCGCCACCAGGTAACGGGCCACGCCGCCGAGGCCGCTCCCGAGGGCGATGACGAGCATCATCATGGTGGAAACTACCCCGGCGCCGCCGCGCCGGGAACGGCTCAGAGCCGAATCCGGACCCGAGGTGGCGCGGCCAGCACCTGGTGGATTGCCGCGACGACGAAGTCATCATCGCTCAACAGCACGAGTTCACCGCCCCGCGGAGCCGGCCGGAATAGACACCGGATCGCACTCCGGTGATCGGTCAGGATCCGGATGGCTGGAATGTCGGTTCGAATGACCCTTACGCTGCGCCAGTCGCCCCGGCGGATGGCCGCGGCGCTTTCGAGAAGGTGAAGCCGGATGGTCTCCACACCGAGGGAATCCCCTCGAGGATCCGCCATGGTGATCCGCCCGCCACTCTCATTGGCCGTGTAGGAGACCACAGGAGCGGCGTACGCGGCCCGGGACAGTGCAGGATTCTGCGCTCGCCCGATGGTCGCGGCGCAACATGCAAGGAGGCCGGTCGCCGCCAGATGACGGATGATTGACCGTCGGGCGCCGGCCATGATGTGGCCCGGTATCGGCTTCGGAACGCTGAGATTCATGATCGGCCACCCTTCATGCCGCCGGGAGGGGCAAGACGGGTGCCAGTGGTCAGGGGTTTTTTCGGAAGCCGGTTGTGGTGTCAGCGCCCAACGTAGCGGCGGGCGGCGGCGGTGAAGGTCTCGAACAGGTGCCGGGTTCTGGGGTCCTTCACTTCGAGCACTTCGGGGTGCCATTGGACACCGACCACGAACCCGTCGCCCGGCAGCTCCGCCGCTTCCACCAGCCCGTCCGGGGCGATGGCCGATGGGATCAGGTCGTCGCCGAGTCGCTTGATCCCCTGGTGGTGCATGCTGTTGACGGTCACGCGGCCCGCGCCGAACGCCTGGGCGAGCCGGCTGCCGCCGGCGAGTTCCACCTCATGCGCGAGGTGATCACGCTCGAAGCCGGCGGTGGGGAAATAGTCGTGTTTGATGGCGTTGGGGTACTGATCTTCGAGATCCTGATGGAGAGAGCCTCCGAGCGCGACGTTGATCACCTGGAGGCCACGACAAAGGCCGAGGAGCGGCTTGCCGTCTTCGATCGCCCACTCGGCGAGCTGGAGCTCGACGGCGTCGCGGGCCGGGTCGGTATTGCCAAGCCTCGGATGAGGCATTTCCCGGTAACGGGCCGGCTCCATGTCGACTCCTCCGGCCAGAAGGATCCCGTCGAGGCGTTCGTACACGCACCGGAGGGTATCCGGATCGTCGTGGATCAGCGGGACCATCCACGGGACCCCGCCTGCATCGGTGGCGGCGTAGAAGTATCGCTGATTCATGACCCAAGACGCCGGCAACCCTTCGGGGATGCCGTCGATGGCATGGAGGGTCTGGGTCGGAATGCCGATCGTCGGCCGGTATTTCATGGCGCCGTCAAGATAATCAGGGGTTCCAAGTATCATCGGCAGGTCGGCCCGAAAGCCAAGCAAGGCCCGGGCCAACCGGCCCCTACAGGACTCCTTCGGCGGTCTCGGCAATCAACTGGTCGACGACGGCCTTGAGGTCGCCGGTTCGCTCGTAGGTGGCGAGCTGGCGGTCGGCGCTGGTGCCGTTCTCGAAAATGGTGAAGGCGTACTCGACCTCCTTCCGACTGCCCAACTCGTCGAGCACGTCGTCGACGAACCACTCGATCAGTTCCCGGATCAGGGTTCGGGCCGGCAGTTCCTTGCTCTTGCCGAAATCAATCATCTTGCCGTCCAGCCCATAGCGGCAAGCGCGCCATTTGTTCTCTTCGATGAAGATGGCGGAGTACTGGCGCCAGCCGAGATTGTCGCGGCGGAGCTTCCAGACCTTGGCGATGATGGCTTGGAACAGGGCGGCAACGCAGACGGCCTCATCGACCCGGGTGCAGACATCGCAGATCCGCATTTCGAGCGTCGGATAAGTCCAACTGGGGCGGATGTCCCACCAGATCTTCGAGGCGTTCGGAATGCTGCCGGTGTCGACCAGGGTGGTAACCACGTCCTCGAATTCGCTCCACGAGTGGAGGCTTCGCGGGATCCCGGTTCGAGGGAAGCTTCGGAACACGATACTCCGGTACGACTTCAGTCCGGTCTTTCGGCCGAGCCAGAACGGCGAACTCGTCGAGAGGCAGAGCAGGTGCGGCATCATGTAGCGGACCGCGTTCATCGCCTCGATGAGAAACTCGCGGTCCTCGATCCCGACGTGGACGTGGGTGCCGAAGATGAGGAGTCGCTGGGCCAGTTCCTGGAGGTCCTCCTTGACCCCCATGTAGCGCTCCAGTGGGGTGATTTCCTGTTCCAGCCAACTGGAGAACGGATGGCTCCCCGCGGCGACGACCTTGAGGCCGTTCTTGGCGGCCAAGTCCATCACCAGCTTGCGGAGTCGGACCAACTCGGCCCGAGCCTCCGAGGGCGTGTGGCAGACTTTGGTGCCGACCTCGACCATTGACTGGTGCAGCTCCGGCTTGATCTCGCCGAGAAGTACCGATTCCTCCTTGAGGATCTCAGTGATGTAGGACCGAAGTTCCCGGGTGACGGGATCGATGATCTGATACTCTTCCTCGATCCCGATCGTCAGGCTCGGCGGTTTCATGATGACCGTTCAGTCAGGCTGGTGCGTGAAGTGAGTCGCGTCAACGGGGGTCGACGACGAAAGTGGGGACGGTCGAGCCGCCGCCGGCGGTGACGTTCACCAGCGAGGCGGTGGAGACGCGGGTGAGACAGCCGTCCACGAAGGCTCCGTCGAAGCAGAACGGTGCGGTATCGACGATCCGGTCGGCGAAGACGACCGCGCCCCCGGCCAGACTCGGAAACGTTTCGGATGGAAGGCCGATTCGGCGCTGCACGATATAGGGTGCCGCGGAGGCGCGCTTGAGCTCGGCCTGCCAGCGCGTGTCATCGACCTCCCAGCCGAGCACCACGCCCGCTCCACCGTAGTCATCGTTGGGTTTGAGGACCAGCTGTTCCCGGTTGGCGGCGGCATAGGGCAGGAGGTCGATCGGCTTGCCCTCGATGATGGTCTTCCGGTCTTCCACCACCCGGGTCCACGGGACGTGGTGGTCGATCACCGCGCGTTGACCGGGCGAGAAAAGATGCTGGTTTCGCTCGTCGGTCAGGACGGCGAGGCTCGCCTTCTTGTGGAGGATCTTGCAGCGGAACGGGTTCACCATGCAGACGGCGCCGTCCCGGACGGCCCGGACCATCGGATGGTCGAGGCCTCCCTCCGCGATCAGCTCGTTGATCAGCACCCGCTTGTAGATCAGGTCGATCCGAACACCCTCGGCGTACAACGCGCCGTCGCGATAGTCCACCTCGCGCGGATCGCCGATGACGCACTCGAGACCGATGCTCCGGAAGTAGTCTCGAAACAGGCGGAACTCGCTCTGGGTCGGGACTTCCTTCCAATCCAGAATACCGATCGTGGGCCGGCTGCGGCCGCGAGAGAACCCGCGGTAGGCCTCGAGGAGCGAATGGAGGACGTGATGGCGGACCGGGAGCGGCGTCAACGAGAAGCGGGATCGAAA
>JAYUZK010000314.1:0-7176 GCA_043751835.1 Gemmatimonadota bacterium
CTCGCCGTCGGCCCGGTAATCGGCGCGCTCGATGAATTTGATGGGCGGGCCCCAGTCGGCGCCTTCGGGCGGACTGGGCAGCTCCACGAGCGGCTTCGGGGTTTCCGGCACGAACATCGTGAACGCGATCCACTTCCCGTCGGGCGACCAGGCCATTCCGCCGGGCTGGTTGGCGAGCTGGGTCAGCGCGGCCTCCTGCCCCGAATCCATCCACCGGACGAACAGCTCCGTCTTCCCCTGCACGCTCGAGGTGTACAGCAGCCGCGCGCCGTCGGGCGACCAGCGCGGCGAGCCGGCGTTCCGACCGGGGGCCAGCAGCGCACGGAGGTTGGTGCCGTCGGAGTTGATGACCCAGAGATTCGACCGGGTTCCGTCGGTCATCACGTCGAAACCGGAGCGGACGAAGACGATCCTGGTGCCATCGGGCGAGATCTGGGGATCGGCGGCCCACTCGAGATCGAAGACATCCTTCAGCCCGAAATGATTGGCGGGGATCGGCAATTGCTGGGCGGCGAGCGTCGTCACCCCGACGAGCGCCGAGGTGACGAGCAAACAAATCCGTGCCATGGCGAGAGGCTCCTGGTGCCGTTCGAGGGAATCGGAGTAGCGACCTGCAGCACGGAAGCTACGCCGGAACGGAGGGCCCTGCCAGCACGGCGTCTACGGCTCGTTTACGACATGAGCCGAGTGACTCCCATTCGTGCTGCGCTCGAGCGTCACGGCCTTCTTCTCCCCAGCCAGCACCGTGAACTGCACCTGCGCCATGAGCGAACCCGTAGCTCGCTGCAACGGAGTGGATCAAGGGCATCACCGTCCCGACGCGCTGTTTGCCACGGTAAGGGATTCCCTCCGCCGAGCCGATCGCAAGAAGCCCTAACGCTCGGGCAGCACGTCCACTTCAACCCGGCTCGGGTACTTGGCCGAGTGATGGATCCGGTGGGTCTGGGCCCGGAAGTCCGCTGCCCCGGCCAGGAAGATGTTCGGGACGAAGGTCTGGGGGTTCCGGTCGTAGAGCGGGAACCAGGTGCTCTGGATCTGGACCATGATCCGGTGGCCCTTCAGGAACCGATAGGCCTGCTGATGGAGATCGACGGTGTAGTCGAGCACCGCGTTCGGCGTGATCGGGGCCGGCTTCTCGAAGCTCTTCCGGTAGCGGCCCCGCATGATTTCGCTCGACACCATCAGCTGGTAACCGCCCATCGGTTCGTCGGTCGGAACCCGGTTCGGGTAGACGTCGATCAGCTTGACCACCCAGTCGGCGTCGGAGCCGGTGGTGGCGGCGTGGAGCCTGGCGACGACGTCACCCGCGATGGTGACATCCTCAGCCAACACGTCGGAGGTCCAGCCGGCCACGTCGGGCCGGTGATCGACGAACCGCTGATCGTCGACCAGCCAGGTGTACCAGTTCGAGCCTTTGGTGTAGTAGGTCGGCTGGATGGGCCGCGGCCGATAGGGGACCGGGTTGGCTGGATCTGAGACGTAGGCGGTGAACGATGCCGCGGCCGTGGGCGCCGTGAACGAGAGCGTGCCGTTGGCTCCAAGGTAGAGCGACTTCTTCACCGCCGACTTCGGCGGCCAACTATCATACGACCGCCACTGGTTCGAGCCCGCCTCGAACACCGTGGCCTCGGCCAGGTTGAGCGGACCCTTGTCCTTCAGGTACCAGGCGAAGAACGGGGCCTGGATCTTCTGGCGGAAGTACTCACCCGTTTCACTCCCGAACTTGATGGCGCCCAGGTGGTCGGCACCGGGGCGTTCCCACTGCCCATGGTTCCACGGACCAACCACGATCCGGTTCAGGCCGGCTTTGTCGTTGGCCTCGAGCGCCTTGTAGCTCGCCTGGGGCCCAAAGAGATCCTCCTGGTCCCACCAGCCGCCGACGGTCAGGGTCGGCACCGTCGTGGTGGTCCAGGTCCGCTGCACGGCCTTGGAGCGCCAGAACTCGTCGTACGCTGGATGGGCAATGAACGAGCGCCAAGTCGGGAGTTTGCTGCCTAACGAATCTGTCATCCGCGCCAGGGTGCCTTGCCGGAGGTACCAGTCGTACATGTCGTAGACGCCGATGTCGAAGTCGACGTTGTCCTTGGCGGTTTCCAGCATGTAGCTGTATTCGAGGCCGTAGCTCTGCCGGAACGCGCCCTGGTGGAAGAAGTCGTCGCCGAGCCAGGTGTCGGTCATCGGGGCCTGCGGCGAGACGGCCTTGACCGCCGGGTGTCCGCTCATCCCGACCATCTGGGTGAGCCACCCGGGATACGACACACCCAGTGCACCCAGGCGACCGTTGTTGCCGGGCACATTCTTGAGGAGCCACTCGATCGAGTCGAAGGTATCGCTGGCCTCGTCAATTCCCTTCCCCTTCGTCCACGGCCGGTTCATCACGAACTGGCCCTCGGACTGGAACAGCCCGCGGATGTCCTGATAGACGAAGATGTACCCCTCGCGCGCCAGGTCGGCCACATAGGGAGTCGGAAACGGGTGCCCCAGGTCCGCCGCCGCGTTGTACGGGGTCCGGAGATAGAGAAACGGGAGCGGCGTGGTGGCGTTCTTCGGCGCCATGATGATGGTGAACAGCTTGGTGCCGTCCCGCATCGGGATTCGCTCCTCGCGGCGGACGTACTCGAACGACCCGACCGTTTGCGCCGACACCGCCGGCGCTGCGGCCACGCCAACCGTCAGGATCAGGCGGAACGAACGGGCGACCTGGCGCATCATCGCGAACTCCGGCAGGAGAAATTGGTTTCCTCGTCAGTGCTACCCTTGTTCTTCCAGACGGCCACCTCGGGATAGGGGCAGAGCGGACGGGTCCGGGTCGGCTTCCCGTCGGCGCCCATCTTCGCCGCGACGATCCGGACCGGCGCCTTGCCGCGCTCGACCCAGTCGGCGATGGCGGCGGGCCAGTCGGCGTGATCCGGCGCAGGGCCGCCGGCGCAGTGGAGCACGCCGGGCATCAGGAACAACCGGAGGTGCCCGCCGGCCGCCGGACTCCGGGCGATGGCGCGCTGGTAATAGCGGATCGTGGCCAGCGCGTTCAGCGCCGGATCGGACCAGCCGTGCCAGAGGATCAGTTTCCCGCCCCGGGCGATGAACCGATCCATGTCCGGACTGTCGGCGTTGAGGTACTGCCGGGCCTTGGCGAGATCGGTCCGTGAACGCGCCAGGTCGTAGCGGGTGTAGTCCCAGGTGCTGTCGCCGAAGACCAGATACTTGAAGAACTCGCTGCCGAACGCCCACTGGACGCTCGGCGCCTTGGCCGACCCCGACACCGGCATGGCGGCGCCGGTCCCGGTGATCCAGGCCGACCAGCCGCCGTTCTGGCCTTCGCCGCCCAACGGCTGCCCGGGATAGATGCGTCCATCCTTGTCGGCGATCGGCCGGTAGATCGCCTCGACCGCGGAACGCTGGGCCCTGGTGAGGCAGTCGTCGCCCGGCTGATCGGATGGGCACGGAGGAATCACGGCCAATTTGAAATCACAGGCCCGCGGATCGTCGAGCACGCCGTCCGTCACGCCATCCCTGGCATCGCAGGCCGCCAGCACCTTGGTCTCGATCATCTTGAGCGCCGCCGGCGACACGACCGGCATCACCTTGGCCGGGTCCGGGAAGGTGACCTTCATGTTCTTGATGAAGGAGGTCGCGATGTCGGTGAAGTTGAAGGCGGGGGCCCCGGCCACGATGCCGTCGAAGTCCTCGGGGTAGCGCTGCGCCTCCATCAGCGCCTGACGGCCGCCGTTGGAGCAGCCGAGGAAATAGGACTTCTCGGCGGAGCGGCCGTAGTAGGCCACGATCAGCGCCTTCACGGTCTCGGCGGTCCGGTGCACGGCCAGATAGCCGTAATTGATCCGCCGCTCCTCGTTGCCGAGGGCCCAGGCAGCCTGAATCCCGGAGCCTTCGTGGCCGGTATCGGTTCCCGCGGTGGCATAACCCGCGGTGAGTTCATCGCCCGACGGTGCGTTGACCTCGCCCACGAACCCGCCGCCGCCACCCATCAGGAAGCGCCCGTTCCAGTTCGCGGGCAGGAGCGCCAGGAACTTGATCTCCTTCCCGATCACGCCACTCACCCGGCAGTGCACCACCTTGGAGCCCTTGTCGGATGGTGCCACCGTCACCGCCTCGGTCACCCGGGCACCGGCCAGAGTGGCCGTCTTCAGGGATTCGCAACTCGCGGCGGGGGCGGGTTTGGCCGGAGCGGCCTGGGACCAGGCGGGCGCGGCAAGGGCCACGAGGAACGGCGTGGCCAGGAAGGGCATCAGTCGCATTGGGGCATCTTGGAGGTTGCAGGTATCTCCAATTTACGGCCAATCAGCCCGGCCTGCTTGATGTCAACTGGAAGGCCGTTCCGCCGACGAGGGCCCTCCACCGCCCCGCCGCCGCAGCAGGTAGACCGGCAACCCGAGCGCCACGATGACGAATCCCGGCACGGTGGTGGCGCTCCGATAGATCGACAGCATGACGAGCAGCACGACCGCGACCCCGATGTACACCGCCGGCACCAGCGGATAGCCCGCCGCCCGGTACGGCCTGGGCGCCTCCGGACGGGTCTTCCGCAGGCGGAAGAGGCCAAGCAGCGTCAGGACGTAGAACAGCAGCGCCGCCGACACCACGTAGTCGAGGAGATTGCTGTACAGGTTGCCGTAGGTGTGCGTGGCGGGATCGTAGGTGCGCGGCAGCACCAGAAAGCAGGACCAGATGCCCTGCAGCACCAGTGCCCACGCCGGCACCTTGGCCGCGTTGAGGCGGCCAGCCGCCTTGAAGAACACGCCATCCCGCGCCATCGCGAAGGTGGCCCGCGCCCCTGACAGAATCAATCCGTTGGCGCAGCCGAAGGTGGAGATGATGATCCCGATCGCCATGATCCGGGCGCCTCGGCCGGGAAGCACCGACTCCAGCGTGGCGGTGGCCACCCGGTCGGCCGGGGCGTGCTGGATCTGGTCGAACGGCAGGGTGACGAGGTAGGCGAGATTGGCGAGGAGATAGAACCCGATCACGAGGCCCGCACCCAGCGCGAGCGAGCGCGGCACGTTCCGGCGGGGATCCTTCACTTCGCCGGCGGTGAACGTGATGTTGTTCCAGCTGTCGGCGGCGAAGAGCGATCCCACCTGCGCCACGCAAAGGGCCACGAAGAGGCCGAACCCCGTCTCCGGGGTGAGTCCGGCGGTCGGGACCGCGCCACGAATGGTCCAGGCGTCGCCGAAGTTGGCCGACACCGCGATATGGTTCCAACCGAACGCCAGCCCGAACACCACCAGGGCCGCAAGGGCCACCATCTTGGCGGAGGTGAAGACGTTCTGGATGAGCTTGCCCCACTTGAGGCCGCGGGAGTTGGTCCAGGTGAGAGCAAGAATCACCAGCAGGGCCACGAACTGGGTGGTCGACAGGGAGATCGCATAACGCTCGGTGAGGTGGATCGGCGCGATCAGGTAGCGATCGTCCGCGATCCCGGGGAGCCAGACGCCGAGGTAACGGGCAAAACCGACCGACACGGCGGCGATGGTGCCAGACTGGATCACCAGGAAGAGCGTCCAGCCGTAGAGGAATCCCCAGAGCGGCGAGAACGCCTCGCGGAGATAGACGTACTGGCCGCCGGCCTTCGGCATCATCGCGGCGAGCTCGCCGTATGAAAGGGCCGCCGCCAGGGTGAGCGCGGCGGTGACGCCCCACGAGACCAGCAGCCAGCCCGGGCTGCCGAGCACCCGCGCCATCTCCGCGGACACGAGGAAGATCCCCGAGCCGACCATCGAGCCCACCACGACCATGGTGGAATCGAAGAGCCCGAGGCCGCGGCTGAACTCGGTATCGAGGCCCGCGTCCTTGTCGGCAGTGATCATGAAAGGCTCATCGTCTGGTGTCAGGGCAAGGCAGTCAGGTTCATCAACCTACGGGCTTCCCGGCCCGGCGTCCACGGATGCCGCTCGACAGCGGGCTCTCCGCCCGGTATCTTCGGGACGTTCCCACTCACAACTTGGAGCCCCATGTCGTTCACGTGCCGGACGATCGCTGTCCTCTGGCTGGGCCTTGCCGCCCCGCTCGCCGCCCAGGTCACCGCCATCAAGGCGGGCCGCCTCATCGACCCTGAAACCGCCACCATCGCCGTCAACCAGGTGATCCTGATCGAGAACGGCAAGTTCACCGCGGTGGGCGCCAACGTGGCAATCCCGAAGGGTGCCCAGGTCATCGACCTCTCGGACCAGACGGTGCTGCCGGGCCTCGTGGACGCCCACAACCATCTGGCGCTCACCTACAAGAAGATGCCGGAGAACGATCTCTACTATGTCACCTACGTGATGGAAGGCACGCCGCTCCGGGCGATCCAGGCGGCCTCGAACGGGATCCAGATGCTCTCGTCGGGGTTCACCATCGTCCGCGACATGGGGAACAACGGCAACTACGCCGACGCCGCCCTCCGCGTGGCGATCGAGCAGGGCTGGATTCCGGGCCCGACCATCATCAACTCCGGCATCATCATCGGCGGAATGGGCGGCCAGTACTGGCCGACCCCCGAGATGGCCGTGGGGAAGAACATCGTCTATCCCGAATACCTCGACGCCGACACCCACGACGAGATCATCAAGGCGATCCGCCAGAACCTGCTGTTCGGCGCCAAGGTGATCAAGATCTGTGTCGACTGCAAACCGTGGGGGTACACCACCGACGAGATCAAGCTGGTGATCGCCGAAGCCGCCAAGGCCGGCGTCAAGGTCGAGGGCCACGTGCAGACCGTGGAAGGCGCCCGGCACGCGATCGAGGCCGGGATCTGGTCGATCGCCCACGACATCGGGCTCACCGAGGAGATGCACCGCGGCATGGCGGCCAAGGGGATCTTTCGGGCAGGGACCGAAACGCCGCTCACCCTGACCGGGCACACCACGGCCGAGGCCTACGCCAAGACGGTGGCCGGCCTCAAAAACGCCTATGACCTCAAGGTACCGATCACCTTCTCCACGGACGCCGACTACTTCGTGCCCGGCAAGACCCGCGGCGAGGTGGCGATCGAATTCCTGGAGACCTGGAAGGCCGCCGCCATTCCGCCGGCCGACATCCTCCGCGCCATGACGGTGACCGGCTACAAGGTGAGCGAGACCCTCGAGAAGCGGGGTCTCATCAAACCGGGGCTCGCGGCCGATCTGATCGCGGTGCCGGGGAACCCGCTCCAGGACATCGATGCGCTCCGGAATGTCC